>JAHEEJ010000127.1 GCA_024640705.1 Deltaproteobacteria bacterium | reverse complement strand
GAACGCGATCGGGCGAGAGGGGAGGAATGGATAGCTATTCCATCATCGTGGTGGCGGAGGAGACCGCGCCGGTTCGACGCTTCGAGGTTCGCAAGAGTCTCGTTCGGAGGCTGGTCTGGGTTGCGAGTGGCCTGGCGTTGCTGCTGACCGCGTGCCTCGCCGACTACATCTATGTGCGGATTGCTCACTCCGAACTCGAACAGCTGCGCGTCGAAGTCGCCGAACAGCAGAATCAGATCGACAGCTTCGACGCGACGCTCAGAGGCGTTCGCTCGACGCTCGCCAACATCGGCGAGTTCGAGCGGAAGGTGCGCATCATCGCGAACCTGCCCGGCTCTGCGGCGACCGGCGGCGAAGAGGTGGCCGAGGTCGGTGTCGATTCGCCGGAACCCAAACCGCAGCTGGGCGTTCCTGGAATTTCAGCACCGATGACGGTGGCTCCGCCGCTGTTGCCGGATACGCCTTCAGAGGAGCCACAAGCGCGGATCGAAGCCGCTTCCCATGAGCCGTTGATCGCGGCGTTGCAGCGCAGCGCGAAGCAGCTCGGCGACGTGGCCGCTTCTCAGGAGCGCTCGCTCTCGGATATCATCGGTCAGCTCGAGAGCAAGCGCGCACACCTGGCCGCAACCCCCGCCATCTGGCCCGCCAAGGGCTGGCTGACCTCGAGATTCGGCACGCGTACATCGCCGTTTACCAACCAGAAGCAATTTCACGCCGGGATCGACATCGCGGGCGAACGCGGGACGGACGTCGTCGCGCCGGCCCAGGGCAAGGTGGTGTTCTCCGGCAGTCGCGGCCCGCTCGGCAAGAGCGTCATCATCGACCACGGGTACGGGGTGCGCACCCAATACGGTCACAGCGACGCCATCTACGTCAAGACCGGCGAAACCGTCCAGCGCGGCCAGCGAATCGCGGCCCTGGGCAACAGCGGCCGCAGCACGGGCCCCCACCTTCACTACGTCGTCGAAGTGAAGGGCAAAGCCGTCAATCCCCTCGACTACATCTTCGATTAGCAAAGCGAGAATCACTCTCTCGGAACCCGATCCGGCCACTGGGCCCCGGCTAGTGAAGCTCGAGTGAAATCAGCCGAGGTCTGCCCGGGCGCGATGGCTTCCCATCCCCCACCCGAGCACCCAATCCCCGCAAAAGAGTTCAATTGAAAGCACTAAAACAGCGCGGAGTGGTGGCGCCCCCTTGACCCAGGCGGCCCGGTGGCGACCTTCGTTGGCTCCCCGGCGACGCTTTCGTACACTGATCCCGCACCACCCACCCCCCGGGAGACAGCACGCCCCATGCTCGGCTTCTTCAAGAAGATTTTTGGCAGCGCGAACGACCGGCTGATCAAGAAGCTCGAACCCAGCGTCGAGCAGATCAACCGGCTCGAGCCGGCGCTCGCCGAGCTATCCGATGCGGCGCTCCGCGCGCGCACGGTCGAGTTCCGGGAGCGCCTGGAAAAGGGTGAAACCCTCGACGATCTCCTGCCCGACGCGTTCGCCACCGTGCGTGAAGCCGCCAAGCGAACCCTCGGGCAGCGCCACTACGACGTGCAGATGATCGGTGGCATCGTGCTCCACCGGGGTTCGATCGCCGAGATGAAGACGGGCGAGGGCAAGACGCTCGTCTCGACCCTGCCCGCCTATCTGAATGCGCTCAGCGGGCGCGGCGTCCACATCGTCACCGTCAACGACTACCTCGCACAGCGCGACTCTGCCTGGATGGGCGAGGTGCACCGCTTTCTGGGGCTTTCGGTCGGTGTGATCGTCCACAACCTCGATGACGCGCAGCGAGCCGAAGCCTACCGCTGCGACATCACCTACGTGACCAATAACGAGCTCGGCTTCGATTATTTGCGCGACAACATGAAGATCTCGCTCGACCACTGCGTCCAGCGCGATCTCGCCTACGCGATCGTCGACGAAGTGGACTCGATCCTGATCGACGAGGCTCGCACCCCGCTGATCATCTCCGGGCGCTCGGAGCAGAACGTCAACCTCTACGGCGTGGTGAACAAGATCATCCCCCGGCTGAAAGAGGGAACCAAGGGTGAGGCCAGCAAGGCGGTCGAGGAGACGGGTGATTATTGGATCGACGAGAAGGCGCACAGCGCGACCCTGACCGAGGTCGGTGTTCGCAAGGTCGAGAAGATGCTCGGCGTAGAGAACCTCTACGACCCGCAAATGGTTCCCGTCCTGCACGCCGTCAACCAGGCGCTCATCGCCCACACGCTCAAGAAACTCGACGTCGAATACGTGGTGAAGGTCGGTGAGACCGGCAAGAAGGAAGTGATCATCGTCGACGAGTTCACCGGGCGCCTGATGCCGGGCCGCCGCTGGTCGGATGGGCTCCACCAGGCCGTCGAAGCCAAGGAAGGCATCACCGTTCAAAGCGAGAATCAGACGCTCGCGTCCGTGACGTTCCAGAATTTCTTCCGCATGTACGAGAAAGTGGGCGGCATGACGGGAACCGCCGACACCGAGGCGCCCGAGTTTGCAAACATCTACAACCTCGACGTCACGGTGGTTCCGACCAACAAGCCAATGATCCGGATCGACCAGCAGGATGTCGTCTTCAAATCGAAACGCGAGAAGTTCGACGCGGTGATCGAAGACATCATCGAGCGCAACGAAACCGGTCAGCCGATTCTCGTCGGAACGATCTCGATCGAAACGTCGGAGATGCTCTCGAAGAAGCTCTCGAAGCGGGGCATCCGGCACAACGTGCTGAACGCGAAGCAGCACGAGCGCGAGGCCGAAATCGTCGCCCAGGCCGGGCGATTCGGTGCGCTCACGATCTCCACCAACATGGCGGGCCGCGGTACCGACATCGTCCTCGGCGGCAACGCCGAGTTCCTCGCGCTGGCCAAATGCGGGCACGACAAGCAACACCCCGAGTATGAGCATTGGCTCGTGAACTTCGAGCAGCAGTGTCTGGAGGAGCGCGAGCAGGTCGTCACAGCCGGCGGCCTGCACATCATGGGAACCGAGCGCCACGAGAGCCGTCGGATCGACAACCAGTTGCGCGGCCGCTCCGGCCGTCAGGGGGATCCGGGCTCGAGCCAGTTCTTCCTCTCGCTCGAAGACGATCTGATGCGGATCTTCGAGTCGGAGCGCGTCGCCCAGTGGTGGGATCGCGTCGGCGTCGAGGACGGTGAAGCGATCGAGAACAAACTGCTCACGCGTGTGATCGAAAACGCGCAGACCAAGGTCGAGGCGCGCAACTTCGACATCCGCAAACACCTCCTCGACTACGACGACGTCATGAACAAGCAGCGTCAGGCGTTCTACGGCCGGCGTCGCGAGATGCTCGGCAACGACGATCTGCACGACGAAGTGCTCGAGATGGCCGAGGGTGTGCTCGTGGCGGCGCTCGACGATCACCTCCCCGAGAAGGGCGATCCCGAGCCCGACGATCTGGTTTCGCTGGCGGCGTCTGTCGAAGCGCATTTCGGCGTGGCGATGGACGTGAGCCAGGAGCCGTTCGTCGTCGACGGTCGCCCCGCATCCGATCGAGATGCACTCGGGCGCGCCATCTTCGATCGCGTGTCGGCGTTCATCGAATCGAAGAAGAAGGCGTGTGACGCACTCGCCGAAGAGCACGCCGCGATCGGTTACCCGACATTCCAGAAGATGGAGCGGGACATCCTGTTGCAGATTCTCGACGCGCAATGGAAGGATCACCTCCACACCATGGACGGATTGCGCGAGGGTGTGAGTCTGCGCGGATACGCTTCGCGCGACCCGAAGCTCGAGTATCAACGCGAGGGTTATGCGTTGTTCGAAGAGATGAACCAGCGCATCGATACGCAGGCGGCCGACGTGATCTTCAAGTTCGCGCTCCCCGATCCGGTACCGCACGTGCGCTCGCAGCCCGAAGACGGTCCGGGTTCGGAGCGGCCGGAGGCTTCGGGTTCGCGGCCTGGCGCGCCAGCTGCCAAGAAAGCCAGCGACCAGAAGGCCGGCAAGATCGGGCGCAACGATCCCTGTACGTGCGGCTCGGGCCGCAAGTACAAGAAGTGCTGCGGAGCACTCTGATTGCGCGAAGCGACGTGAAACCCACCACCTCCATTCTCGTGCCCGGTTTCAAGGCGGCCGGCGTCCACTGCGGCGTCAAGCAGGTCGGGCTCGATCTCGCGCTGATCGCAAGCGACGCGCCGGCTCACGTGGCGGGCGTGTTCACCCAATCGACCGTCGTGGGCGCTCCCGTCGAACTCTCGCGCGATCGCGTTCGAGCGGGCAGCGCGCGTGCCGTGGTGATCAACAGCGGGGTGTCGAATGTCGCGATGGGCGCGCAGGGGCTGCGCGATGCGGCCGAGATGGCGCAGCGCGCCGGATCGGCGATCGGCGTGCCCGCAGAGCAGGTGCTCGTCGCGTCGACGGGCGTGATCGGTTCGCGTTTGCCGATGCCTCGGATTCGGCGCGGCATTCGCGCGGCGGCCGCCGGCCTGGAGGCGTCCGGTCTACGAGAAGCGGCCGAAGCCATCCGGACCACCGACACGTTTGCGAAGACCGCCGTGGCGACCGCGGATGTGGACGGCCGCGCGGTGACGGTAGCCGGGATCGCCAAGGGCTCGGGGATGATCGAACCGAACATGGCGACGATGCTCGCGTTCCTCGTGACCGACGCCGCGGTTGCGGCTTCCGCGCTCGACCGCGTACTGCGCGACGCAACGAACGCCAGCTTCAACCGCCTGAGCGTGGACGGAGAGACATCGACGAGTGACATGGTGCTGCTCTTCGCCAACGGCGTTGCCGGCAATCGAGAATTGCGCGGCCCGCGCAGCCCCGGTGCCGCGGCGTTCGCAGCGGCGGTCGAGAAGGTTGCCGTTGCGTTGGCGCGCGAGATCGCGCGCGATGGAGAGGGCGCCACCAAGCTCGTGACGGTCCGCGTCGAGGGTGCCGCGAACGGCGCGGACGCGGAGCGGGCGGCCCGCCGAATTGCCAACTCGATGCTCGTCAAGACCGCGCTCTTCGGCGGCGACGCAAACTGGGGGCGGATCCTGCAAACGGTGGGCGCCGCCCAGGTCCGGCTGAAGCTCGACCGCGCGGTGGTGCGGTTGGGCGGGGTGACGGTCTTTCGGGCGGGTGCCTCTGCGGGGCCTGCGGCGCGCAGAAGAGCCGCCAGCAAGCTCCAGGCGCCGGAGGTGGAGGTGGCGATCGACCTCGGAGCCGGCCGGGCGAGCGCTCACGTCTGGACCTGCGACCTCGGCTACGACTATGTGAAGATCAATGCCGAATACACCACCTGAGCGGCTTCAGGGGTGCCGGAGGCGGCTCGTGGCCGGCTCCGGACAGTGGCTTTTCGGCCGGTTAGCCGGAGTCTGCCGACTCTGCTAACCCTTGAACAAATCACACGTTCCAGGCCTGCCCCTGCGGTGCCCTGATACTTGCGGACGGAACTCCGTCGAAGGTCAGCGGTTGGGGAATGACGGGCCGGGGCGGACGCACAACCGCGAAGGAGATAGTAGCCATGGCCGATCTGACGGCTGATACACCGGCTTCGGGCGAAGCCGGAAGCACCCCCCCCGCAAACGTCGCAGAGACAAGCACAGCAGCCGCCGAAGCAACCGGCGGCGCTGCTCCCGCGAGCCTCACCTCGGAAGTCTCGATGCGCGACCTGATGGAGGCCGGAGTCCACTTCGGCCACCAGACCCACCGCTGGAATCCGCGCATGAAGCGCTTTCTCTTCGGTGAGCGCAACGGCGTCCACATCATCGATCTCGATCAGACGCTGCCGCGATTTCGCGAAAGCCTCGACTTCATTCGGGACATCGCGGCCGGCGGCGGCAAGGTGCTGTTCGTCGGCACCAAGCGGCAGACCCAGGCGTCGATCAAGTTCGAGGCCGAGCGCGCCAATCAGTACTTCGTCAACAACCGCTGGCTCGGTGGGATGCTGACCAACTTCAAGACCGTCAAGAAGTCGATCGATCGATTCAAGACGATGCTCGAAATTCTCGGCGACGAGGAGAAGTCGGCGGAACTTTCGAAGAAGGATCTCGCCCGAATGAATCGGCAGGTCGACAAATACCGGAAGTCCCTCGACGGGATCCGGGGGATGTCTCGCCTGCCGCAGGCGCTCTTCATCATCGACGTCAATTGCGAATCGATCGCGGTGAAGGAGGCGCGGCGCCTGTCGATCCCGATCATCGCCGTGGTCGACTCGAATTGCGACCCGATGGACATCGACTTCGCCATCCCGGGCAACGACGACTCGATTCGCGCGATCCAGCTCTACTGCTCGAAGGTGGCGAACGTCTGCCTGGAGGGGGAGGCGATCCACAACGATCGCATCCAGAGCCAGGAGGCCGAGAAGAGCAAGGCGAAGGGGGCGACCAAGAGCGAGAAGGGCGCAACCCGGCCGGGCGGTCGTGTGGTGGTCGAAATCAAGCAGCCGCCGCGCCGCGGTCGGGCCGCGACGGCCGTCGCCGAGAAGCGAGAGGCGGACCGGGAAGCCGCGATCAAGGATGTGGCTGCCGCTGAGCCCGAAAAGACCAAGGACGCCGTACAAGTCGAAGCCCCTGAGAGCGCCTGACGCGCGCCGATCCAGGGCGGGTTGGATTCAATCCGCAACGACCTGGATCTGCCCCGCGTGCGGATCGAACGGGAATTGGAAATCGCAGTACGGAAAATCATAGGGAGAAGTTCGGTGGGTGAGATTTCAGCGAAGTCGGTCAAGGAGCTGCGCGACAAGACCGGCGCGGGCATGATGGATTGCAAGCGAGCGCTCGGAGATGCCGACGGTGACGCCGAAAAGGCCGTCGAGCTGTTGCGAGAGCGCGGACAAGCCAAAGCGGGCAAGCGCGGCGGAAGGGCGACCAGCGAAGGAAACGTTTCGATCGGGATTGACGGCACCGTTGCCGCGATGATCGAAGTGGGTTGTGAGACGGACTTCGTCGCGCGCACGGATGTGTTCGTGGAGTTCGGCAATCAACTCGCCGAGCTGGTTGCGAAGGACGCGAGCATCGACAGCCCCGACTCGCTGCTCAAAGCGTCGATCGATGGAGAAACGGTGGCCGACAAGGTCACTGCCGCGATCAGTCGATTGGGCGAGAACGTCGTCGTCAAGCGCGTGACGCGCCTCGATGCTGGCGCTTCCGGTGTCGCGGGTGGATACGTTCACGCGGGCGGCAACCTCGGCGTCATCGTCACGCTGGCTACCGAGGGCTCTGGCGCCGAACTCGAGGATCTCGCCAAGGATCTCGCCATGCACGTGGCGGCCGCCGATCCGAGTCCGCTCTCGGTGGACCGCTCGGGTGTAGACCCTGCGCTGCTCGATGCGGAGCGCTCGATCTACCGCAACCAGGCGCTCCAGAGCGGCAAACCCGAAAAGGTGGTGGACAAGATCGTCGAGGGTCGAATCAACAAGTATCTTTCGGAGGTTTGTCTCGTCGAGCAGGCTTTCGTCAAGGATGCCGATCGATCCATCGGAGACCTGCTGCGCGACGTGGGAGCCAAGATCGGTGCCGAGATTGCTGTGAACGGATATCAGCGTTACAAGCTCGGCGAAGGAGATACGGGGGAGGAGTGAAGGCCGCCTATCGAAGGTTGCTCATCAAGCTTTCCGGCGGCCAACTCGCCGGCGGTAAGGACTTCGGGATCGACCCGACCGTGATCGGGCAGACCGCAGCCCAGATTCGCGAGGTGCATGAACTCGGGATCCAGGTCTGTGTGGTCGTCGGCGGCGGAAACATCATTCGAGGCATGTCGGCGGCCGACCAGGGGATGGATCGGGCCATCGCCGACTACATGGGGATGATGGCCAGCGTCATCAACGCGCTGGCTCTGCAAGACGCGCTCGAGAAAGCAGGACTCGACACGCGGGTCCAGTCTGCGATCGAAGTCAAGACCGTCGCCGAGGGGTACATTCGGCGCCGCGCGATCCGGCATCTCGAAAAGGGCCGGGTGGTCGTCTTCGCGGGCGGCACCGGAAACCCCTACTTCACCACGGATACCGCGGCGGTGCTTCGCGCCGCGGAAATGCAGGCCGAGATCATCTTGATGGCCAAGCAGGGCATCGATGGGGTCTACAGCGCGGATCCGAATTCCGATCCCGGCGCAAAGCGCTACTCGCAGTTGAGTTACGAGGAAGCGCTCGTCAAGAACCTGCGGGTCATGGACCAGACGGCACTCGCGCTATGTCGTGAGAACCAGCTTCCAATTGTCGTGTTCAATATGGAAGAGGTTGGAAATCTCCGGAAACTCGCCGCGGGCAAGGCGGTCGGTACACGGGTCGAGGGTTAGGCGCGCGCGAATCACGGGAGCTCGAGCGAGCTGATTCCAGGGCTTCGCGCCAAGAGCGAAAGGAATCATCCAGCATGGCAGACGAAGACGCCGCTCTAATTCATGACGAAGCTCGCGAGGGCATGGAAAAAGCGATTCGAAGCCTCAAGGCAGAACTCCAGAAGTTTCGCACCGGACGGGCAAGTGTCGCACTGCTCGATGGAATCCAGGTCGACTACTACGGGACGCCGACGCCGTTGAATCAACTCGCGAATCTCACCACGCCGGACCCTCGCTTGATCGTGGTTTCGCCCTATGACAAGGGCGCCATGACCGGTATCGAGAAGGCGATCATGAAGGCCGACCTGGGCTTGTCCCCCTCCAACGACGGCAAGGTCGTGCGCGTGCCGGTACCGCCGTTGACCGAGGAGCGGCGCAAGGAGCTCGTCAAGCAGGTGCATCGGGCGGCCGAGGACCACAAGGTGGGCATTCGCGAGTCGCGCCGCGACGCGCTTTCGATGCTCAAGGATCTCGAGTCCGAGGGCGCGCTGCCGAAGGACGACAAACACCGAGAAGAGAAGAGGATTCAAGCCCTGACCGATGCGATGGTGAAGGAAATCGACGACATCGCGTCGCAAAAGGAAGAGGACATCCTGCAGGTTTGACGATGATCGAGCCTCCGCTGAACAGTGAACGGATTCCCAGGCACATTGCCATCATCATGGATGGCAACGGGCGCTGGGCCCAGGCGCGTGGAATTTCTCGAAACGAGGGCCACAAGAAGGGGCTCGAAGCGCTGCGGTCCGTGATTCGGAGTGCGAACGATCTCGGTGTGCGCTGGTTGACCCTCTACGCGTTCTCGCTCGAGAACTGGAACCGCCCCAAGTTGGAAGTCGCTTCGCTGATGGGGTTGCTCGAGCGCTATCTGGCAATCGAGATCGACGAGGTGATGGAGAAGGGCATCCGGCTGCGGGCCATCGGCCGGCCGGA
>JAHEEJ010000126.1 GCA_024640705.1 Deltaproteobacteria bacterium | reverse complement strand
CGGTACGGTCCCGGCCGCGACCCCCTAGAGCGGACGGCGCACGCCGAATTGGCGGCTATTTGCAGACCTTGGTGATCCGCCTCGTCTGCTTGCACAGATCACCGTCGGCGTCCTGCCCAGAAAACGTCGCTTCGAAGTCGATGGATCCCGAGTTGCACTGCGGAATGTTCATCGACAGCTTGTCGCCCTGCCCGCCCTTGCCGACGCCGAGACGGATCGGCCACGAAGACTGGGTGTCGATGATCTGGCCGCCGTCGATGGCGTCAATCCGCAGCTCCGTGTCGATCGCCGTACCATCCACCGCTGTCCCCTTGGCGATTCGAGCCTTGGCGGTGATCTCCTTCGTCGAGTTCACGCTCACCGTGGGCGAGCCACCGCGAAGCGCGTTGATCTCGATTGCGAAGTCGCATTCGACATGACCGATTAAGTTTACGAAAATTGCACTGTTGAACGTGGTTGTACTCGTGATGACGTTCCCAGCGAGGTCCAGGACATCGTCGGTCGGGCCATTGGCGTCCGATCGAATCTCGAAAAAGCCACTGCCGAGCCCATAGCCCTTGTGGAACGTGACCGTTCCGAGCTGGTGGCTCTGGCCCGCCGCCAGACCGGTGCCCACATAAGGCACGAAGGCGGCAGAGTTGATGTTCTCGATCCGGGATCCCGTGTCGTACGGCGTCCCGAGAAGCAGCGGCAGCGGTCCGCCAACCGTGGCTGCGAATGTGATCACCGAGAGGCCCGGGGCCATGCTGTAGTCGACGCTGACGCCCGCGCCCTGTGAACCGTTGGGGCCCGCGGTCAGGATCACCTGCAGGGTGACCGCACTCGAATCATTTACGCTGAAGCCAGTTTCGTCTGTGCCGCTTGCGGCCCAGATCAGATCGATCGTCGCGCTTGCATTGGCCGCGCCCGCAAACCCCACGAGAGCCACCAAACTGCCCACTGCTGCTCCGAATCCAGTCAATCTCATGATCGCTCCTACCCCGCCACCGCATCCACTGTATCTGCAGCCGCGATCCGCGGTCAATCAAAAACGGCTCGGGAGCACTCTTCGAGAAATACAGTCACGCCTTCGACTAGCGCGCGGACTGGTATCGAGGAGATTCAGGGGCGTTCACCGATAGTTACGACTTCAACCCCGGGTGACGCAACGACCCTCGAGCCAGCTTGCCCATCTGAACCTTCAGGCAATTCGGATAGGGTTTCAGAAAATCCCGATGTGAGAGATTCAGAGAATTCGGCCGAGGAATCGAGCGCTCCGAAATCCAGGTAATGAATCGCTCCTCCAGCCTGTCCTTCCGGTCTTTCAGGGAGCGGAGCCGGGACGAGGTCCTCGAAATTCACGCCCACCGGCGACTGGCATCGACTCAGGCACCAGGTCGCCGCTTCGCTGTCGCACTCGTCTCGTTCGATCCGCCCCTGCGCCTTCCACCAGTCGATGTCGGCCTTGGCCTCGGCATTGATTCCGCGGCACTCCGCGGCGGTGTAACCCCAGCCGCGGCAGACCTCGATGCTGACCTTCGCCGAGGCCTTGAGGAAGCTGACCCCGCACTTGTCGATGGCCTTCACCACCGCCTTGCAACCCACCGCCGACGCTTTGCAAACTCTCGTGCAGGACCTCTCGTCGAATGAGTCGAGGACTTCGAACGGATCACCATCGGGAGTGTATCCGGGGCCGACGCAGGTCAGGATTGCGACATCGATCGGGGTGGGTTCTTGCGCGAAGGCTGGCGTGACAAGAGTCAACACCAGCGCAGCTGCCGCAGCATTCAGCAACATCGCGTTGCCTCCTCTTCTGCTCACCTCCCCCGCGCGGAAAGGTACACACTATCGGTACGCTCGCCACATCTCCGCACCCGTATCTTCAACGCCGACACAGGTGGGGCGAAATGGTGCAGAGGCATGGAGAGAATGGAGTCCATGACCGGGCGTAGATCCGTCCGTACCTCAAGCTACGGGACAGATCGGCATCGGCGCCGATCCGTTGGCTGCGATTCTTTTCGTACGGGTCGCAATTGCGCTCGAACGAGGGCGGTCGCACAACGCAGATGTTGCGCTATTCGAGGTAGCCGAGCGCCTTGAGTTGCTGAAGGACTTCGTCCGCCGGCGCCTCGGTGGATTCCCGCAATCCGAGCTGATCGCGGACGAATGCGTTCTCCCGAGTCACTCGCGCCATTTCCTTCCGTAGAGCGTCCAGACCGGTCGCTGAACCATCCGGGGAGTGCTCGATTTCGGAGAGACGAAGATCGCGCAGCTCTTCGTGATCCCGGCGCAGGTCATAGAATTCTTCGTGCCCGCTCGTCAACATCAGTTTCTGGTCGCGCTTCACCAACGCCATCCTCTCTCCGAGCGGAAACTCGCTGAACACCGTCCGTGCATCCCCAACCGGGTCGGTTGGGTCGAGTAGCGCACGCCCCTGAAACTGACTGCTAGGTGAGATCGACAGCATTTCGAGAATCGTCGGCGCAAGATCGATCAAGCTGACCCGCTCGGTGATCCGCTCACCAGCCTGGCGCTCTGGATGCCGGATGATCAACGGCACGTGCAGGATTGGATCGTAGAGCTGGCTGTGCGTGAACATCCCGTGCTCGCCGAACTCCTCTCCGTGATCGGAGAGGATGATCACGATCGTTCTCGGCGCGTGGCGATCGATCGCGCTCAGCAGATCGACGAGATTCTCATCCATCTCCGCGATCGCCCCGTCGTACAGAGCGACGACGTGAGCGACTTCATCGGGGTCGCTCTTATCGACCTGACTCCAGAAGGTCGACGAGTAGTCGATCCATTCCGTCGATTCGGCCATCTTCATGAGTGATTCCATGTCGTGAACAATCGGGCCGCTGTAGTCCGGATCGAAGCGACGGTCGTATGGCGGCGTCGGCGTGTAGGGGTCGTGGACCCGGTAGGTGTGGAAGAAGAGAAAGAACTTGTTCTTCTTCCCGTTCCTCCAAAGCCATTCCTCGGCCCTTCTCTGATCGCCCCGGTGGTACTCGTCGAACCCCCTGGCGAATCCAAACTGCCCATCGACGTAACCGCCACCGTGGAATCCGACGGTGGTGTAGCCATCCTCTTTGAGAAGCTCGGGAAGCGTCCGAACCTCGTCGTCGAGCACGCGAAGCCTTCCGGGATCGTCGATGGTGAAGACCCCATGTACGGATGGATAGAGCGATGTGAACATCGACATGTGCGATTCGGGCGTCTTGGGCGCCGTGCTATACGCGTTCTCGAAGACAATCGCGTTGCCTGCGTAGCGATCGAGATTTGGGCTGGTGTTTCGCGCGTAACCGTATAGTCCAAGATGATCTGCGGCCAGCGTATCGATCGAGATGAGCACTACGTTGAACGGTTCGGGATCGGGATCAGCAGCGCGATGATCCGCGCTGCAACCGGAAAATAAAGCCAGCCAAACCCCGTAGAGAAACATTACGCCGACGGTGTGCACTTTCGCTGCCTTCATGCGCCGGACCGTGCGGTCTCCAACCACACGGGGAAACGCACGACTCGCCACATCGCAGATCCTCGATATCGCGCCCGCACGTCGGAGAAGGAGTGCTTCATGAGAGTCGTTTCGTCAATCTAATCGAGGAACTTGACTCGACGACCCGGCTACTGAAAGGCTCCGGCTCGACGGACGGCGCTTCTGGCTAGGCGTCGATGCGTCGGTACTTGATGCGGTGGGGTTGGTCGGCGTCTGCGCCGAGGCGGCGGCGGCGGTCTTTCTCGTATTCCTGGTAGTTGCCCTCGAACCACTCGACGTGGCTGTCGCCTTCGAACGCGAGGATGTGGGTCGCGATGCGGTCGAGGAACCAGCGGTCGTGCGAGATCACGACCGCGCAGCCCGCATGGCCGAGCAGCGCGTCTTCGAGCGCGCGCAGGGTGTCGACGTCGAGGTCGTTGGTGGGTTCGTCGAGCAACAGCACGTTGCCCTCCTGTTGCAACACCTTCGCGAGGTGAACGCGGTTGCGCTCGCCACCGCTCAGCATGCCCACCAACTTCTGTTGGTCCGTGCCCTTGAAGCCGAAGGAACTCACGTAGCCGCGCGTGCTGATTTCGCGGCGTCCGATCGACATCCGCTCGTTGCCGCCGCTGATCTCCTCCCAGACGCTGCGTTCGGGGTCGAGCGATGCGCGGCTCTGGTCCACGTAGGCGACCTTGACCGTCTCGCCGAGCCGAAGCGTGCCGGAATCCGGCTTTTCCTCGCCGATGATCATCCGGAACAAGGTCGTCTTGCCCGCGCCGTTGGCGCCGATCACGCCGACGATGCCGCCGCGCGGAAGCGAAAAGGTCAGCTCGTCGAACAACAGGCGGTCACCGAAAGCCTTGCTGACGTGGTCGGCCTCGACGACGACGTCTCCGAGGCGCGGACCGGGCGGGATCAGGATCTCGACGCTTTCGGGCAGGCGCGCCTGCTCGTCGGCGACGAGTGCCTCGTAGGCGTTGATGCGCGCCTTGCTCTTGGCCTGACGGCCGCGCGGTGACATCCGCACCCACTCGAGCTCGCGCTCGAGGGTGCGGGCGCGCGCGCCCTTCTGCTTTTCTTCCGTCGCGAGCCGCTGCTGTTTCTGTTCGAGCCACTCGGAGTAGTTGCCCTTCCACGGGATCCCGCGCCCGCGATCGAGTTCGAGGATCCAGCCCGCGGCGTTGTCGAGGAAGTAGCGGTCGTGGGTCACGGCGACGACGGTCCCCGTGTACTCCTGCAGGAAGCGCTCGAGCCAGGCGACGGATTCGGCGTCGAGATGGTTGGTCGGCTCGTCGAGCAGCAACAGATCGGGCTTTTGCAACAACAGGCGACACAGCGCCACGCGGCGGCGCTCACCACCCGATAGATTCGTGACGTCGGCGTCACCCGGCGGAACGCGCAACGCGTCCATCGCCACTTCGAGGGTGCGGTCGAGTTCCCAGGCGTCGACCGCGTCGATCTGGTCCTGCAGCTTCGACTGCTCTTCGAGCAGCGCGTTCATGCCGTCGTCGTCGAGCGGTTCGGCGAACTTCGCGCTGACTTCCTCGAAGCGGTGAAGCAGCGCGCGGGTTTCCGCAACACCCTCCTCGACGTTGCCGAGCACGTCCTTCGACGCGTCGAGCTCGGGCTCCTGCGGCAGGTAGCCGACGCGAATGCCCGACGCGGGCTTCGCCTCGCCCTGGAAGTCGGTGTCGATCAGCCCCATGATCTTGAGCAGACTGCTCTTGCCCGCGCCGTTGGCGCCGAGCACACCGATCTTCGCACCCGGCAGGAATGCGAGCGTGATGTCCTCGAGGATCACCCGGTCGGGCGGGACGACCTTCTTGAGGTCCTGCATGGTGAATACGAATTGATGAGCCACGCGGGCAGTCTAACGGCCGAATCCCCGCTGACCAGCGGGAATCCTAGAAACGCGAATCAGCTGCGCTGGACGGGAAGCAGCGCGATGAAGCAGGTGCCCTCGCCGGGCCGGGAGCGAACCGTGAGCGTGCCGCTGTGGTGGCGAAGGATTTCGCAGGCATCCAGCAGCCCGGCCGCATCCTTCAGCAGCTTGCCATCGGGCGCGTCGTCCAATTCCTCGTCCTCGGAGCGAAACGGGTCGAAGATCTGCTCGAGCCGCTGCTCTGACATCCCGGGCCCGTTGTCGAGAATCCGCACAGCGACGAGATCGCCATCGGGCTCGGTTTCGATCTGGATTTCGGCGCTGTCGACGCCGTCGAGGGATTCCCGAGCACGGACGAGGAGGTTGCAGAGCGCCTGGGCGAGCTGCTTGGGCGAGCCTTCGACGAGCGGAAGCGCCTTGAAGAACGAAGCGCGCAGCGCGATTCGCGATTGACCCTCGAGCTGCGCCAGCTGGATCGCGTCGCGCGCGACCGCGTTGATGTCGACGGGGACCATCACGTCGCAGGGCCTCTAGACGCAATCAAGGGATCGATACCAGTATGGGACTGCATGCACCGTTATCGGCGCGGCCATTGGCCGTGTTGAGCGCGGAGTCCCGGGCGCCCCCCAGGGGCAAGGCCATTCCGACGCGCGCTGGCGCGCTCAGCAGGGCTCGGGGTCGGGCGGCAGATCGCGGCCCGGCGCGATCAACGCCGTCATGTAATTGCCGCGCGACCCGGGCACGAACCCGACCAGCCAACCCGCCAGCGCGGCGAAGCGCCGAACGGCCCGATTCGGATGGCCGTTGAAGCGCGAACTCATCCACCCCAGCGTGAGTTCGAGCGAACTGCCGGATTCGAGGTACAGGCTCTTCAGCGCGAACTCGAGTTCTTTGCGATTCCAGCGGTAGACGAAGTTGTCGCGCAGTTCGAGATTGCCGAACTGGTTGGATTCGTAGACGGTGCTCAACCCCAATCGCCGCAGCAGCCCGTCGAGCTGGCTGTCGTAGGGTTCGAGCACCAGCACCGCTCCGCGGCAGACCCGCAGGATCTCGTAGAGGCCCTGCACGGGGCGGGCGAGGTGGTGAAGCGCCTCCTTGCAGAAAACCAGATCGAAGCAGCCCGACGCGTAGCCGAGCCGCTCACAATTCTGCTTCTCGTAGCGGACGCGCGGATCCGCGGACGCGATTTCGCGCAACCGGTCGTCAGAATCGACAACGCCCGTCAGGCAGATCTCGTCGAAGGGATGTTCGACGAAGCGCCGAGCCTCGCGATGGGTGGAGCCGATCGAGAGTACCGTTCCGAGCCCGAGCCCCTGTTCGCCGCGCAGCAGCCGGTAACGCTCGATGGCGTGCCCGATCGCGTAGTCGTGGAAATCCACCGTCGAATCGATCCGCAGAAGATCGCGCAGCGGCCTGCGATGGACGCGCGTTCGATTGGCGCGGGCGCTCGCGGCGCCCTGCCCTTCGCCAGCCGGTTTCACTGCCGCCCCCCAGTTTCGATCACGCGCCGATCGAACCATTGATACCACGCGCAGCCGCGGTTTGCGCTATGCGTTGCGCGCAGGGGGTTCCCGGTTCGGTGAAGATCCTGCTGGTCCACAACTTCTACCGCCAGCACGGCGGAGAGACCGCGGTCTTCGAGGCCGAGCGCCGCATGCTCCAGGCCGCGGGTCACAGCGTGATCGCCTACACCCGAGACAGCAACGAGATCGAAGGCTTCGGCCCCTGGCAACGCGCTGCACTCGCGCCGGCCGCGATCTGGGCTCGAGACAGCCATCGGGAAATCAGCGCACTGCTCGCGAGCGAATCGCCGGACGTCGCGCACTTCACCAACACCTTCCCGTTGATTTCACCTTCCGGCTACTACGCGTGCCGGGAGGCTCGCGTGCCGGTCGTGCAATCGATCCACAACTACCGGCTGGTCTGCCCGGCCGCGACCCTCTGGAGAGACGGTGCGATCTGCGAGGCGTGCATCGATCACTCGCTACTGCGGAGCGTCCAACACGCCTGCTACCACGAGTCGCGACTCACCAGCGCGGTGCTCGCGACGGCGCTCGCCATCCATCGCCGCTGCGGGACCTACGCGAACCTCGTGGATCGCTACATCGCGCTCACTGCATTTGCGCGCGCCAAGCTCGCCGCGGGGGGTCTCCCGGAAGAGCGGATCTGCGTCAAATCCAACTTCGTCGATCCGGATCCCGGAGCCCGCGCAGGCCCGGGAGACTACGCGCTCTTTGCGGGACGCCTAACGGTCGAAAAAGGCGTCCACACCCTGCTCGACGCCTGGAAGCGGATCGGTCCCGAAATCCCACTTCGCATCGCGGGCGACGGTCCGCTGCGCGACGCGCTCGCCCGGCGGATCGAGGCCGAAGGCATCGCCGGTGTCACCCTGCTGGGTTCGCTGTCTCGCGACACAATGCTGCGAGAGTTGCGCGGCGCGCGGGTGCTGGTCTTTCCGAGCGAGTGGTACGAGGGCATGCCGATGACGATCCTCGAGGCTTTTGCGTGCGGCGTCCCGACGATCGCCACGCGACTCGGCGGCATGCGAGAGATGATCGACGACGGACACAACGGCCTGCTCGTCGCCCCGGGCGATGCGGAGGGAATCGCAACCCGGGTGCGCTGGCTGTTCGACTCCGAAAGCGAGTCGGCCGAGCTCGGCCGAGCCGCGCGCGCCGAGTACGAGGCGCACTACACCGCCGCTGCGAATTGCACCCAGTTGATCGAAATCTACCGGCAGGCCATCGAGCGGAGCGATGGTTGGGCTACCTAGCTCTGTGATCCGGACAGGGTTGATTCGGGATTTTCAGGAAAATACACACGAATTCGCTTGACACCGAGTTCGGACGCGGGCGACGATTTGGTGGATCATGTCGTGAACTGACCTCTTGGTCTGTCGGTTCCTGTTTCGGCATCGCGGGCATCCCTGCCCGCGTCGGAGGACACCGAAATGACATCCATCAATAGACTGTTACTGGTTGGCCTGCTGAGCGTCGGGATGGGCGCGGCGACGATCGCCCAGGCGGGAAATCAACTCTTCGAGGGTTCTTGGAGCGTCAAGGCACAAGGCAACGAGTGCTCGATTGCGGCGAGCGGAGCGAGCCCAGGCCCGCACTGCGGCAACGGCGCGCCCGAGTCGTCCGTCTACGGCGCCTTCGGCCTGCCGCAGGGGATCCAGTGCAACCCGAACCAGCCGCGCTGTCCGTTCGAATCGACGCCGACGGACGGAGCGGGAAACTTCGCGCCGTTGGGCGGCTCCCAACAAATGGCGCTTTATTGCGCACCCTGGTTCGACTGGCAGGGCTACGGAACGAGCGCGCGCCCGGCCAAGGAAAACACGGCTTTGAACACCAAGGGAGCGAAGATTCCGCCGCTCTACCGGAACCCCGCGTTCTTCACCAGCGGAGGCGAACCCAACACCACGTTCTGCACAGCGACCAGCCGGAGCGTTTTGGGCGGCAAGGGTCTGGTCCAGGCCGGTAATCCCGTCACCGGCAAGTGGGGCGCAACCACGACGACGGGTGGTGCGTTCAACTTCGCCGCAGCTCCGGCGAACGGTGGCGTGCGCGTGACCGCTGGGGTCGGTGAGTTCGCGGCCCTCTACCCCTACGTGTACAGCTACACATACGCGACGCTTCGCAACGACGCGGGGGTATTCGGCCCGGGCAAAGGGCCTGGCAGCTTCAGTCTTCCCTACACGGTAAATGCGATTACGGTGGCAAAGGTCATCGTCAAGCAGGGGGCCGCAAAGTTCGGTGGGACGATGCGGATGCTCGGCCAGCTCGCGACCAAGCAGTGCTACTACCGAAACGGCGGCTGCGGGATCATTTCGCCGAATTGGCGCTACGAAGCGGTTGGAGCCGCCGCATACACGAGCGGCGGCGTGGTGACCCGTGGCTACC
>JAHEEJ010000452.1 GCA_024640705.1 Deltaproteobacteria bacterium | reverse complement strand
TTCTCACCACCGTGAAGCCGCCATCCGGGTTCGGGCTCAATTCGTAGGCGATGATCGGCGAGATGCGGTAGTGGAAGGATTCGATCTCCCCTTCCGCGTTCTGTACGAGTCGATAGCCGTGGCCGGGCTGCGAGTGGCGGAAGTCGTAGTGTCCGATCATCTCTCTCGCGATCTGATCGACGACCCTCACGCTGACACCTTGCGCGGTAAGCGAACTCACGAGTGTGTCGCCTCGTTCGAGCACACCTTCGGCGATCCGCGGAGAAACATCGGCCGGCGTTTCGCGCTCGACCTTCGCTTCCAGGCTGGGTGCAGCCGCAGCTTCGATCGGAGCCGCGGGGACCGGATCCGCCGCGATGGATTCTGCGTCGATCGGGGCCGCGGAGGCCGGCGGGAGCGAATCCTCGAGATTCGAGTCTTCGAGTTGGCTGATCTCGGCCGGATGCGCTGCACTCGACGAATCGAACGGCGACACGCCGATCAACAGTCCGAGCAGCACACATACGCCGAGACCGAGCAGCGACAGGATGATCGTCGACAGTCGCCGATCCGGCGATGGGCGATTCGTACGCATGGACCCGGGCACCCCCCTACAGGCTTAACGCGACTTCGACCATCGCACACGCTTGCGCTGCGCGGCCTATAGTTAGCTTTCGTCGACCCGTGATGCACGGTATTTACCGCATCGCGGGGCGGTACACAGGTGGTAAAACGATGGGTGTCGAAACAAAGCGAACCCCCCAGGGGGCCAACGATTCCGAGCGGTCCCCCGATTCGACGCGAAGCCACCAAAATAGTTGGTTTTCATGCGCTTTCAGCGACCGGCGGCGAATTCTTCGCAGCGCGCCGCGCGTCAGTAGCGCGGTGATTTCACTACTCTTATGTATACAAGGTTGCGCGACTTCCGGCGTTGATTACGCGCAGAGCGAGGACGACTTCGCGCGCGCCAAAGATCGGGTCGCGGAACTGCTCTCTCGAGCGATCCAGTTCGAGAGCGTCAACCCGCCCGGCGACGAAAAACCCCTCGCGGAATTTTTCTCCGAAACCCTCTCGAGCGCCGGCATCGAAACCCGCGTAGTCGATACACCGCCCGGTGACTCGGAAGTTGGACGCGCCGCGGTCTGGGGGATCGTGCGCGGCAGCGGCGAGCGTCGACCTCTCGTCCTGCTCTCGCATCTCGACGTCGTCCCCGCTGAACCGCAGGCCTGGAAGACCGATCCGTTTGCGGGCGTTCGCGAGGGCGATCATGTGATCGGCCGCGGTTCACTCGATGCGAAGGGCATTGCGGTCGTCCACCTGCTGACGCTGCTCGAGTTGGCCGAACGCGATGTTCCGCTGGAGCGGGACATCGTCTTTCTCGCGACACCCGACGAAGAGAGCGGCGGGGTGTACGGCGCGGGCTTCATCGCCCGCGAACGACGGGATCTCCTCGGCGGCGCGAAGTATCTCCTCACCGAGGGCGGTGGGATCTTGAACCGGGGCAGCGGCGATCCGGCGCTCTGGCGGGTTGGCGTGGTCGAGAAGAGCCCCTGCTGGCTCCGCGTCGTCGCGCACGGAACGCCAGGCCACAGCTCGGTGCCGCCGCTGGATGCCGCGGTTCCCCGGCTGATTGCGGCGCTCGAACGCGTGAGTGAGATCGAATCTCCCATCATCGTCACACCCGAGATCGCGCAGATGTACCGCGAGCTGGCGAAGCTGGCCCCGCCCGAAGACGCCGCCGGCTACGCAGACCTCGCCCGCAGCCTCGCCGAAAACACGGAATTCCGACACCGCTTCATGACCTTGCGCTCCCAGGCGGCGCTGGTGACCAACACGCTCGCCGTCACGGTCCTCAAAGGCGGCTCGCGCACGAACGTTCTGCCCGCGGAAGCGGTCGCCCACATCGACGCGCGCTTGTTGCCCGGAGAAAGCTGCGAGCGGTTCACCCACCGCGTGCAGCAAGCCCTTGCGGATCCGGGCATCAGCATCGAGGTGCTGCTCTCGTTCGAGACCCGCAGCTCCCCTTCGGACACACCGCTCTACGCGGCCATCGAAGCGATCGCGGCAAGATCCGATCCGCCGGCCCATGCGGTCCCATCGGTCACGATCGGCTTTACCGACGCCCACTACTTTCGCGACATCGGAGTGACCGCTTACGGTTTCACCCCCCGAGCGATGCGGCGCGAGGATTACGCGGGCGTGCACGGCCATGACGAGCGCGCGGACATCGGATCACTCGCAAATGCAGTGACCAGCCTGATCGAAATACTCGAAGAACTCGACCGCCTGGACTGAGCGCGACGGCGAGCTGCGCGACCGCATGGAAGGGGTCGTGCAACACCCGAATCTGCACCCTGGCGATGGCGGGGCAGATTGCCCCACAGACTGCTCGGCTCTTGCTCGCGGAGTGCGGTGTCGGCCCGCACACCGAATTCAAGCTTTCAGCGCGCGTCGATCCGCTGAAGTCTTGGGTTGCTTCACGACACCCATCGGTTCAGAATGAGAAGGTATTCCAGGAGGTCGCGGTGCAGCTGCCCGATGAACCTCGCGGCTTCGACGCCGGATCAAGCCGAGATTCAAGATTGCCCACGACACGGGAGCGACCCATGCAGAGCGAGACGAATCGCGGCGGGCGACGCGCACGC
>JAHEEJ010000451.1 GCA_024640705.1 Deltaproteobacteria bacterium | reverse complement strand
TTGAAACGCGCAACGACGAGGCCTGAGCGATCTACACGCGCCGAGATGTCCTAGGGGGCGGTTACCACTCGGTGTACACGCCGAGGCCGCGTTTCTTGATCTGGCCGCCGATGATGGCGCGTTGAATCTCGGATGTTCCCTCCCAGATGCGGTCGACGCGCAAATCCCGGTACAGACGCTCCACCGGGTTTTCGCACATGTAACCGCGACCTCCGAGAACCTGCAGCGCGCGATCGACCACGCGCCCGGCCATCTCCGAGCAGAAGAGCTTGAGCGCGCTCACCCGGGCGTGGATCCGCTTGCGATCGACCTCTGGGGTGATCTCTGCGGCGACGCGGTAGAGCAGCGATTTACCGGCCATGATCTCGGTTGCCATGTCCGCGATCGAGAACTCGATCGCCTGGAAGTCGCGGATCGGCTGGTCGAATTGGATCCGACCCTCCGCGTAGTCGTTTGCGACCTCTGCGGCGCGCGTTGCCGCACCGACGCAGTGCGCTGCGATTTGAAGGCGTGCTTCGACGAACCAATCCTTCGTAAGCGCAAACCCCTCGCCGATTTCGCCGAGCCGAGCCGACGCGGGAACCCGCACGTTTTCGAACGCGAGTTCGGCGTGGTCGAAGATGAAGGTGTGCATGAAGTGCGGTGAGCGGAGGTGGCGGATGCCCGGCGTGTCGACGTCGACCAGGAAGAGGGTTGGCTTGTCGGGGTCACCGTCGACGTGTGCGTGCACGATGATGTAATCGGAGGCGTTGTAGGAAGTGACGAACCACTTCTCACCCGTGATCCGGTAGCTGTCGCCATCGGCGATGGCCACAGTTTGCACGCGGCGCGGATCGGATCCCGCTTCGGGTTCGGTGATCGCGAAACAGCCCCGCCGCTTTCCTTGACAGCTCGGTCGCAGGTATTGCTCCTTCTGCTCCTCGGTGCCAAAGCGCAGCGAAATTGCCGGTTGCCACATGACGGCCCAGAGCCCGCAGGTCGCGCGCCCCAGCTGTTCGTTGATCAGCATCTGCTCGAAGATCGAGTAGCCCTGGCCGCCGTCTTCGATGCTGTGATTGATGCCCGCAAATCCCCAATCGCAAACCGCCTTGCGCAGCTCGGGCCGGCTCGCTTCGGGCAGACCGCGATTCTCTTCCACCTCGAGTTCGTGGGGCTGGAGGATCTGCTCGCAAAACTCTCGGGCTTTGGCGCTGAGCTTCTGATGCTCGGAGGAAAGGCCGGTATCCATTTGAAGATGAATCCTCTGTAGGCGTCAGGTTTCGCGGCGGGCGATCACCAGGGCATCGACTGCCACGCAACCATCCGGTGACGCAATCATGGGATTGACGTCGAGTTGCTCGAGTGTGTCGCCCAGATCGTCGGCGAGTACCGAGAGGCGCGCAATGGCGCGGCACAGGGAAGCGACGTCGGCTGCCGGTTTTCCGCGCAAGCCGTCCAGCAACCGGCGCGCCTTGAGGCTTCCGAGCAGGCGCTCCGCTCCGTTTTCGTCGATCGGCGCGAGCGAAACGGCACTGTCCGCGAGCAGTTCGATCAGCACGCCACCCGCAGCCACCATCACGTAGCTTCCGAACTGCGGATCGCGAATCGCGCCGAGGGCGATCTCGACACCTTCCGGAACCCGGCGAGAAACGCTGACGCGCGCGCCGAGGCGTCGCTCGAGATCGCCGTAGGCGGCTCTCAACGCCTGCGGATCCGCGAGGTCGAGCACCACTCCACCCACTTCGCTCTTGTGCTCGATCCCCGGCTCCGCGGTCTTCAACACGACGGGGTAACCGATTTCCGCAGCGGCCTGGAGCGCTTCTTGCTGTGACGCAGCTCGAACGGCGCGCGCGACGGGAATCCCGTAGTCGGCGAGCAGCGAGAGGCTCTCGACCTCATCGAGGGGGTTGGGATCGCGCAGGCGCTCCTGCCAGCGCAGTGTCACCTCGGCAGCCGGCCGAACCGGCGGTGCAGCTTTTGGTCGGGCGAGGAAATCCCGGTAACCGAAGAGGTGCCGAAAGGCCTGCAGCGCCTCGCGTGTGCCGTCGAGCACGGGGACACCGAATTCCGTCGCTTCGAGGGCGAGCTCCCGGTGATTGACCGAGGAGTAGTTGGTGACGAAAGCCAGTGGCATCGTGGCTCGCTTGGCGGCGATCCGCGCGACCTCGATGAGGTTTCGATGGTGGTAGTGGCCATCCCGGATGTCGGCGACAATGGCCGCTGCCGCCGTATCGGGATCCGCCATCAACGCTTCCAGGCAGCGTTCGAAGACCCCGATCGCGTCGCGGCCGGTCCCCCAGGCGTCGAGCGGGTTGACGGGCTCGAGTCCCGGATCGAGCTGTTTTCTCAGCGCACTCCTGGTCTCGTCGTTGATTCGCGCGAGTGGAACCCCGATCTCCGCGGCCAGATCGATCAGCAGTTCGCATTCGCCACCGGAATCGTGGATGCTCGCGAGCCCCCCCGCAGCCGGCCGTGCCGGGTGCGAAAAGAGCAGCAGCGTGGCCGCGAGCTCGTCGAGCGTGTCGACGCGCACCACTCCGTGGCGATCGAAGAGCGCGCGGTAGGCGGCGTCGTCTCCCGCGAGCGCGCCGGTGTGGGTGCGGGCCATCGCGGCGGCGTCTGGCGTGCGGCCGGCCTTGAGGACGACCACCGGGATCTCGC
>JAHEEJ010000450.1 GCA_024640705.1 Deltaproteobacteria bacterium | reverse complement strand
ATTCGCGCTGCCGAAACGCCTGCTCAGCAACGCCGACCTCCGCCGCGAGCATCCCGATTGGGACATGGAGAAGATCGCCGAGCGCACGGGAGTGCTCGAGCGCCATTTCTGCGCGCCCGATCAAACCGCCCTCGATCTGGGAGAACAAGCCAGTCGACAACTCCTCGAAAGATTGAAGTTCGCCACGAGCGATGTCGGTGCGGTGATCATGTGTACGAATTCGCCAGATTACATCTTGCCGTCGAACGCGTGCCTGCTGCAGGATCGTTTGAATCTGCCTACGTCGATTCCCGCGTTCGATTTCACGCTTTCCTGCTCGGGGTACATCTACGGGCTCTTCATCGCGAAATCCCTGATTGCGAGCGGAGCGGTGCCGAACGTTCTCCTGGTCACGGGAGATTCCTACTCGCGCTTCATGCATCCCGACGATCGATCGACGATTACGCTGTTTGGGGACGGTTGCGCTGCAAGCATGATCTGTGGTGCGGAGGACGGATCTGCTGGGATCGGGGAATTTGCGCTTGGTACCGATGGGAAAAGTAGTGAGAGTTTCATGATCGAAGCCGGCGGTGCTCGCGTTCCTCACTCGGAGGAGACCGCCAAACCCATCACGGACTCGACTGGCAGTGTGAGATCGGCCGACCACATCGAGATGGACGGAGGCGCGGTCCTCGCATTCGTTCGCAAATGCGTGCCACCCTTGATCGAAGAGTTGCTTTCGACGGCGGGGCACGGCATGGAGACCGTCGACCTGGTCGTCTTTCACCAGGCGAGCGCGTTGTCGCTCGAATACCTTCAGCGCTGGCTCAAGTTGCCCCCGGAAAAGACCTTCTCCAACATCCACCACGTTGGCAATCTCGTATCGGCTTCGATCCCGGTCGCCTTGCGCGAGGCGGAACTCGAGGGCCGTTTGCGTCCCGGCATGAAGGTGATGCTCGTCGGCTTCGGAGTCGGCCTTTCCTGGGGCGCCTGTTTAGTAGACTGGTAAGAGGTGGCGTCTCCGATGGCCGAACAGCCCTACATCGATCAACTGCTCGAACGCATTCGGGACCGCGGCGAGCGCGAGGCGTTCGTCTGGCGCGGCAAGCCCGTCACGTACGCCGAGTTCGACGCGATCATCTCGAGCTGGACCGAGCGGCTGAAGGCGGAGGGGATCGGCCAGGGGGATTGCGTGGGCGTGCTGGCCGACTACTCGCCTCAGTCGGTTGGCCTCGCGCTCGCGCTGATGCGCGCACGCGCCCTGTTCGTTCCCTTTTCCGAGGCCGTAGAACCCGAGATGGGTCCATTGATGGAACTCGGCGGCGTGCAGTACTTGTTCCGTTTCGACAAGGACGATGCTTCGAGCCTGGAGATTCCCGGCGACTGGCCGGCTCCCGATCTGATCCGCGATTTCCGATCGAAGGGCGTGTCGGGTCTGGTGGTGTTCACATCCGGCTCGACGGGGAAACCGAAGGGGATTCTTCACGATTGCGATCGGCTCGCGAAGAAATTCTCGGAAGTGCGCAAGGCCTACCGCACGCTGGTGTTCCTGCTCTTCGACCACTTTGGCGGATTCAACACGATGCTTTCGGTGCTCTCCTTCGGCGGCACCATCGTCGTCCCCGACGGCAGGACGCCCCAGCAGGTCGCGAAGATCGTCGCCGAGGCGAAGGTCGAGCTGCTTCCCGTGACGCCGACGCTGCTGAATCTGATGCTCGCTTCAGGCGCAGGCACGCAGTACGACCTCTCGTCGGTGCAGCTCATCACCTACGGCACGGAAGTGATGCCCGAGGCGACCCTGAAGAGGATGGCCGCACTCGCGCCCGATGCGAGGCTTCAGCAGACCTACGGCCTTTCCGAGCTCGGTGTCTTGCGCTCGAGGTCCGAAAACTCCGATTCGCTCTGGGTGAAGGTGGGCGGCGCCGGTTTCGAGACCCGAGTCATCGACGACATTCTCTACGTTCGCTCCGAGTCGGCGATGATCGGCTATCTCAACGCGCCGTCGCCCTTCGACGAAGAGGGTTGGATGTGCACCGGTGATCGCGTCGAGCAGCGCGGG
This sequence comes from Deltaproteobacteria bacterium, assembly GCA_024640705.1. Lineage (GTDB taxonomy): Bacteria > Myxococcota_A > UBA9160 > UBA9160 > SMWR01 > JACZVU01. The sequence continues at coordinate 604 of JAHEEJ010000450.1, read as the reverse complement.
GAGTACCTGCGCATCCTCGGTCGCGAATCCGAGATGATCAACGTGGGGGGCCAGAAGGTGTTTCCGGCAGAGGTCGAGACGGCCTTGCTCGAGGCGGGAAACATCGACGATGCGACGGTCTATGGTGAAGCCCACAAGCTGATGGGTGCGGTCGTGATGGCCCGAGTCAAACTGAGCGAGCCAGAAGATCCGGCCGAGCTGCGGGCGCGGCTTCGCAAACACTGCCTGGCCCGACTCGCTCCCTACAAGGTTCCGGTCCGGTTTCACATCACCGACGACGAACAGCACAACAAGCGCTTCAAGAAGCAGCGCCCCTCTGCGCCCACCGTTCCCTCGGAAACATGAGCACGGAAATTCGACCGATTCGGCTCGAGGAAGTCTCCAGCCTGCAAGAGTTCGTCCGCGAGGAGTGGAACTCGCAACACGCCTTCGTCCACAGCCGCGAGCTGTTGCTTTGGCAGCACCACCTGAACCCCTTCAAGCGGCTGGGATCCTTCGCTGATGCGGAACTCAGTTTCTGGGGTGCATGGGACAGTTCGGGCCTGGTTGCCGTGCTCGGCGAGATCCCGGTTCCCTTCGCGATCCACGGGCAATCGGTTTCGGG
>JAHEEJ010000005.1 GCA_024640705.1 Deltaproteobacteria bacterium | reverse complement strand
AATCCTCGCACGCGCCATCGATCGAAGAAACGCCCGCAACGTCGGAAACGTTACGTGGACGACTCGCGGCACCAACACGGATGCTGCCCGAAGACTGTTGAAACGCTGGGCGGATCTGCTCATCACAAAGCTCGACGAAATCCACGGCAAGCAAGGCAGTTGAGGACGCCCAATGAACACTGAATCGAGACTTCGAACGATCCTGGCTGCCGGATTCGCAGCCGTGCTCTGCAGTGCGTGTGCAACTGGGAAAACCGCACCCGAGATGACGCACGACGGACTTCAGCTCGTTCCCAATTCGAAAATGGAGCGCGTCTGGATCAAGCCGGGTGAAGACTTCAGCCAATACAGCATGATCGGCGTGCTCGACTGTTACGTGGCGTTCAAGAAGGGCTGGCAGCTGAACCATCCCGACCTGCGCAGATCCGACATGAATCAGGTCAGAAGCTGGCTCGCCACAGGGTTTCGCACGATATTGACCCAGAAACTCATCAGGAACAGTTATCCAATCGCCACGGCGCCGGGCAAGAACGTACTGCTCGTCCGCCCCGCTCTAATCGATCTCGAAATCACCGCACCAGACACCCAGTCGGACCCGAGTTCCATGACGTTCACGGCGTCCGCCGGCAGCGTGACGCTCTACGTGGAACTCTACGACTCCGAATCCAGTGAAATCCTCGCTCGCGCGGTCGATCGCAGACAGGTCAACCACATTGGGGGCGTCGAGGTCACTTCGTTCAGCACCAATTCGGATGACGCCCGTAGGCTGCTGGATCACTGGGCCGAGCTTCTGGTCAGCGAAATCAATCGCGCGCACGGCAAAACAGGCGACTGAAACCGCCAGAATCCGATGCAGCTTCCGCGCGTCTTCGACGCGAAGAGCGCTGAGTTGGATGCTGCCTGCGCGGGGCCACTCAGAAGAGATTCGAGACGATCTCGTAACCGCCCACGTAGGTGCCGATGATGCTGCCGATGGTGGTGAAGATGAACACCAACAGCACGCGCAGCATCCGGTTGCGCCACCACTCGCGGGGTTTGCCGACGTCGTCGGCGAGGGTCTCGAATTCGCGAACCTTTGGCGGTTGAAAATACGCCTGGAGAAACGCGCAGACATAGCCGGCGCCGATTACCGGGGTCAGGCTCGTCACGGGGGCCACGAAGAACGCGGCCACCGTCGTGATCGGATGCGCGAATGCGATCAGCGCCCCGATCGCGCTCGGCACACCGTTCGCAATGATCCAGTAGAGCAGGTTCTGCCCCGCGACGGCCGCACCCTGGCTCACGCCGATATAGACCAGCGATGCGAGGATCAGCGCTGGGATTCCCCATCCCACCACCTTCCAGATCGGGGAGATGGGCGGAATCGTGTCGATCTCGGAGAGGTCGACATCGCGGGTTGCCGCCAACGCCTCGCAGATTCCGGCGACGTGACCGGCCCCCACCACGGCGACGATGCGATCCCCTTCGGCCTCACGCATGCGCTGGGCGAGGTAGACATCGCGCTCGTCGATCAGCGCGGACTTGAGGTTCGGCATCGCCTCACCGAGTTCGCGCATCAGTTCCGAGAGAACATCCTGGTCGCGCAGTCGACGCAGATCGTCTTCGCTGACTTCGGGCCGCTCGAAGATGCTCACCATCAGGTTGCCGGCCAGCGCGGTCTTCTTGAAGAAACCCATCGACGCCCAGGCGCGGCGCAACGTGACGCTCACGTTGCGGTCACACAGCGCGATCGGAATGCCGTTTTCCTTGGCGACCTGGGTGGCCTCGAGCAGCTCGGTCCCCGGAAGGATGCCGAGCACACCGCCGAGCTTCTTCTGGTACGACGCGAGCAGCAGGTTGGCGAGCAACGCGGAGAGTTGCTTCTTGCGAATCACCTGCCGGATGTCGAGTTCCTGGAACTTGCGCTTCTGCGAAAGGGCTTCATAGCGTTGCGCGTCGAGTTCGACGCAAACGCAATCGGGTCGCTCTCCCTCGATCACTTCGCGAACGAGATCCGCCGACTCCCGCGAGATATGCGCCGTGCCCACGATCAAAAATTCGCGGCCGTCCACGTGCTGCACGTGGACGTCCGACCCGTAGTCCCGCGGACTGGTGCCGGTCGGCTCTGTTCCGGTCGGATTGCTGATGGTGATTCCTCGCTCGCTCTGGCTACCGACCGCGGATCTTCGAGGCGCGGTATCGATCAGGCGTAATAGGGATTGTGGCCCGCGGCGTGATCGGTGGCGTCGACGACTTCGGTGATCTCGGGAATGTGTTGCTTGAGCTGAGCGGATACACCTTCCTTCATCGTCACATCCGCCATCCCGCAACCCTGGCAACCGCCGCCAAAGCTCAGCACCACGCGGGTTTCCTGAATGTCGACGAGGCTCACCATGCCACCGTGCCCGGCGAGGCTCGGGTTGACGCGATCGTCGAGAATCTCCTGCACGCGCCCCGCGAGCGGGTGCGCGGCGAGCGTCGTCTTGTTCGGATTTTCGAATTTGAGGCCCGATCCCGAGATGTCGTCCACGTAATCCAGGGTTGCACCCTGAAGGCGGGGAACACTCTCGGAGTCGAGATAGATATCGATGTTGTCGAGATGGACGACGCTGTCATCCGCCTCCTTCGAGTCCACCGAGACGAGTTTGAGCTCGTAGCGAAATTTCGCACCGTCTTCTCTCGCCGCCACCCGCAGCGCGATGTCATCGCGACCCTCGCTCGTTTTGGCGGCGTGGATTCTTTCCGCCGCGGCGGCGGTTACGTTGAGAATGGGTTCCGTCATGGGCTCCTCCTTATCGGGGTAGGAACGTTAGCACTGAAGCCGTGCCGCGGCGGCGCGGGGCCGCTCACGAGAGCGAATCAGGCCCCGGAAATCTGCGATTTCGCCGCTTTGGGAGACGGCTTGCGGCTCCGCGAACGCACCAGCCGGAACCCGAGCCGCAGCCCGAGCAGGAGCGTCAGGACCGCCGCGTACACCAGGGGTTCACGGAGGTCCGCTTTGGCGAGCCAGAGGAAGTGGATCACGCCGAGGACCGCGGCCAGATAGGCCAGGCGGTGAAGCGAGGCCCAGCGCCGACCCAGCCGCTGCATCATCGCTCGCGTCGAGGTTGCGGCGAGCAGCACCAGACACAGGAAACCCGAGAAGCCCGCCGTCACATAACGCCGCTCGAGCACGTCTTCGACGATCGACCGCCAATCGAAGAAGTGATCGAGAACGAGATAGGTGAGGAAGTGGGAGCACGCGTAGCCAAACGCGGTCAGGCCGAGGGTTCGCCGCAGCGGCGCCACCCAACTCCATCCGAACAGACGACGCAATGGCGTGACGGCCAGGCTCGAGAGCAGGAAGCGGAGCGTCCAGTCACCCGTGACATGCGTAACCCGCTCTATCGGATTGGCTCCCAGATCGTCGGTAAGCGCAGCGATGATCAGCGCCGCTGCGGGCAGTAGGCCGACGGCGATGGCGGTGCATTGGAGCGCGCGATTGCGCCGCGCGGGGTTCATCACGATGAGCCCGTCCGAATCTCAAAAATACTTGCGCAGGTCGATTCCCCGGTAGAGCGCTGCGACCTGGTCCGCGTAGCCGTTGAAGGGTAGTGTGGCGCGTTTCTTGAATTCGCCGATCCGGCGCTCGCGCTTCTGGCTCCAACGCGGGTGATCGACGTCGGGATTGACGTTCGCGAAGAATCCATACTCCCTGGGCGCTTGCCGGTTCCAGCTCGTGGGCGGCTCGCTGCGCGTCAGTCGAATCTCCACGATCGACTTGATGCTCTTGAATCCGTATTTCCAGGGCACCACCAGGCGTAGCGGTGCGCCGTTCTGGTTGGGCAGCACCTGACCGTACATCCCCGTGGCGAGGATCGTCAGCGGATGCATCGCCTCATCGATCCGCAACCCCTCGACGTAGGGCCAGTCCAACACGCGACTGCGTTGGCCCGGCATCTGTTCCGGATCCAGCAGTGTCCTGAAGGCGACGTATCGGGCGTTCGAGCTGGGCTCGAAGCGCTTGATGATCTCAGCGAGCGGGATGCCGAGCCATGGGATCACCATCGACCAGGCTTCGACACAGCGCAGCCGATAGATGCGCTCTTCGGGCGTGTGCGGTCGCAGCAGAGCGTCGAGGTCGATCGTTCCGGGCTTTGCGACTTCGCCGGTGATCGCGACCGACCAGGGGCGCGTCCGGAGGCTTCCCGCGTGGCGCTGGGGGTCGCTCTTGTCGGTTCCGAACTCGTAGAAATTGTTGTAGCGGGTCGCGTCTTCGAGCGCGGTGGGCGTTTCGTCGGTTCGGAACGGGTTCGCATCCGCGCCAGCCACTGGGGCGGGAGGGCGGGCCTCGTCCTCGGCGCCACAGGCGAGCGTCGGAGCGAGCGCGGCCCCCGCGACGGCCCAACCCGCACCGCGCAGGAATTCCCTCCGACGCAAAAAGAGGTCGTGGCTCGTAATCTCGCTGGGCTTGATGCTGCTGGCGCGACGGATCAGCAAAAGGATCTCCTTGCTCTGCAGGTTACCAACCTCTTGATACGCTCGGCGGGGCTTGCCGGTTTCAGCACCAGGAGGCGGCCTGCGGGACCGCGACGCCGCCAAACGGCTATGGTATCCGGGCTCCCCCGATTCTGGATCTGCTAGGCCCGGCGGGAGCACCGAGGTTCTGGGTGCCCCAATTCACCGTCGAATGCGAACGCGATCCCGAGCGAGGGGAAATTCCCGTCCGCTTCGGCTGGCCCGATCGAATGCGTCAGATCGCCGAGTTGATCGACCGTTGGGAGGGCGACGAAGACATCTACTTCCGCGTTCGAACCGAGGACGCCTCGACCTATATCCTGCGCCGAAAGCGCGTCAGCGGTACGTGGCAGATCCACTTCTTCAGACGAGCTGGCGAAGGCTGATGGGATCTGGGCAGACGAGATGGCGCACCGCACCCGGGAATTTCGATTTGGCTAGAGTGTAGACCCGACGCGCCCGCGCTTTGATCGGCCTGCCGCGCGCGGCGAATGCGAGGCATCGGAGAGTGGTCAACGCCCCGAACGAAAAGAAGACGCTCGAGCAGGGCGCCTCACCGACCATCGCAGCGGGCGAAATCGAAAGCGCATTCGCGCTTCTCGCCGAGATGACCCGCGGCTTCGCAGAATCGCAGGATCTCGAGGCGACCCTCGAACGAGCACTGACCTCCGTCGCCAAACACCTCGACGCGGAGGCGGGCTCTCTCTGGCTGCTCGATCTCGATCGCGAAGAACTGCACTGCCGGGCATCCGTCGGACCCAACCCGATCACCGGCCTCCGCCTGCCGATGACGAAGGGAATCATCGGTCGGAGCCTTGCGGAAAACACCTGCCAGTGTGTGTTCGATGTCAGCCAGGATCCGGCGTTTTCGACCAAGGCCGACGACGAGAGCGGGATGGTCACCCGCTCGCTGCTGTGCGCTCCGATGAGTTTTTCGGACCAGCGGATCGGCGCGATCGAACTCATCAACCAGCGCGGTGGCGACGGCCACTTCCACGAAGAAGACGTCTATCCGCTGCAGGTTCTGGCATCATCGGCCGCTCTCGCGATTGCGAACAACCGCATGGCGGCGTCGCTCGTCGAGGCCGAGAGAGCCCGCCGCGAACTCGAGCTCGCGGCGGAGATCCAGCGCAATCTGTTGCCGGCGGCGCGGCCCGACCCCTTCCCCGTGCAGGGGCTGAACGTCCCCGCCCGGACGGTTTCCGGAGACTTCTTCGATTTCATTCCGATCGCGGATGGGCGAATCGGTTTTTGCCTGGGCGACGTTTCGGGCAAGGGCATCAACGCGGCCATGCTGATGGCCAAGACCGCCAGCCTCTACCGATGCATGGTCAAGACGATCCCGAGCCCGGCCGAATTGCTGCGCCTGCTCAACGATGAGATCTGCGAAACGGCCACGCGCGGCATGTTCGTCACGATGGCGGCGGGCGTCTACGATCCGACCACCGGCGCGATTCGCCTCGCCAACGCCGGCCACGAACCGCCGGTCTGTCACGCGGAAGGTCGCTTTTCGATCTTCGAGGCCGGAGCGCCGCCACTCGGTATCGTACCGGGCGTCGAGATTCCGGAGGTCGAATTGGATTTGAACGGCGGCTCGCTCTACATCTTCTCGGACGGCCTCACGGAGGCCGAAACGAAGCCGGGCGATCAACTCGGGCGCGCGGGGTTCGAAGCGCTGTTGCCGAAATTCGCCGACCGACCACTCGCGGGCCGCGTGGAGGCCATCGTGGACAGCGTCAGCCAGCTCGCGCTCAAAGACGATCTCACGCTGCTCGCCGTCTCGGACGAGGCGCGGTCTCGCTGATGCCCGAATCCCGAGCCAAACGGGTGCTCGAGCTGCGCTTTCCGGCGCGGGCCGCGGAACTCAAAGAGGTCCGCGAAGCCGTGCGGGAGGCTGTGGAGGGCTGCGGGTGCAGCCCCAAATCCTCCGGGGACATCGTGCTCGCGACCGATGAAGCCTGCCAGAACATCATTCGGCACGCCTATGGCGGAGAGTCGGATCAGCTGATCGAATTCGAGATCGAACATCGGGGCGACACCCTGGTCTTCTCGCTGGTCGACCACGCGCCTGCGATCGACCCGAGCCAGGTCCAGCCGCGCGACCTCGACGACATTCGACCCGGTGGTCTCGGCACCCACTTCATCCGCCGGGTCATGGACGAAGTGGAATTTCTGCAACCCCCCTCTGGACGCGGGAATCTGTTAAGAATGGTGCGGCGAATCGACTGAGGGCCGCACCTCGAGAGGAACTCATGGAACACACAGTGAGAGAAGAGCAGGGAAACCTCGTCGTACGCTTCGAAGGCGACGTGGATCTCGAGCACTCCCCCAAAGCGCGGGAAGTTCTCTTGGAGTGTGTCCGAGGCGGGCAAGACGTCCTGGTCGACCTCTCGGCAGTCAGCTACATCGACAGCTCCGGTGTCGCGAGCCTCGTCGAAGCGTTCCAGGCCTCCAAGCAAAAGGGCACGCGCTTCGCGTTGGTTGCCGTGAACGCGGCCGCGCTGCGGGTGCTCGAACTCGCGCGGCTCGACAAGGTCTTTACGATCCACGAAAGCCTTGCTGAAGGAATCCGTGGCGGCGCCTGATCAAAAGAGTTCGCCGGCGCAGACCCTCGAATCGGTGGGGCGGGGCGCGGCCCGGTTCGTAGACGCGTTCGGTTTCGGCGCACATCTCTTCTTCGAATCCATCTACTGGCTCATCATGGGTCGCAGCAAGGGCCAGCGGGTCCGCGCCGAGCCCCTCTTCGCCCAGATGATGGTGATCGGAGTCAAAGCGATCCCGATCGTGTCGATGCTCTCCGTGGCGATCGGCGTCACGCTCTCGATGCAGGGCATCAACTCCCTCGAACAGTTCGGCGCGCAACACCAGGTGGTCTTCATGGTCGCGCTCTCGGTCACCCGCGAATTCGGGCCCCTGATCACGGGGATTCTGGTCGCGGGCCGGTCCGGCTCCGCACTCGCCGCGCGCATCAGCACGATGGTGATCAGTCAGGAGATCGACGCGCTCAAGGTCATGGGCATCAATCCGGTCCGCTACATCGTGGTGCCGGCCCTGGTGGGAATGATGATCGTCCTCCCGTCCTTGACCTTGTGGTCGATCGGCATCTCGTTGGTCGGATCGGCGTTTTACGTAGCGCCGCAGATCGGCACGACCATGGCGGCCTACTTCACGCAGGTCAATGCGTCGATCGACGCCGACGACCTCGCCCACGGCCTGACCAAGAGCTTGATCTTTGCGGTGTTGATCACGATCGTCGCCGTCGTCGATGGAATTTCCGTCAAGGGCGGCGCCGAAGGTGTCGGCCGCGTGACGACATCAGCTGTCGTGCACGGAATCTCGGCAATCGTGTTGACGGACATGATCTTCGTATTCATGACGACGGGTTGAGATGACGCAAGCCCAGATCCCGCAGCAGCCCGTAATCGAGGTGAACAACCTCGTCACCCATTACGGTGAGCGCAAGATCCTCAACGATGTCAGCCTGACGATCCAGCAAGGCGAGATCATGGTGATCATGGGCGGCAGCGGCTCCGGCAAGAGCACCTTGCTCCGACACCTGATGGCGTTGGAGAGGGCGACCTCGGGTTCGATCAAGCTGCTCGGGAACGAACTGGGCTCGCTCAGTCAGATGGAGCTCTACAAGCTGTGCCGGAAGATCGGGGTCTCGTTTCAGGGTGGAGCGCTCTTCAGCTCGATGACGGTGCTCGAAAACATCATCCTACCGCTTCACGAGCACACCGATCTCGACCGGATGACGATGGAGATCATGGCGCGGATGAAACTCCAGGTCGTCGACCTCGCACCGTTCGAAGATCTGATGCCCTCGCAACTCTCGGGCGGGATGATCAAAAGAGCGGCCATTGCGCGAGCCATCGTGATGGATCCGGCGCTGCTATTCTTCGACGAACCCTCGGCGGGGCTCGATCCGGTAGTCTCTTCTGCGCTCGACGAATTGATCCTCGAGTTACGCGACGCGATGCGAATGACGATCGTCGTGGTCACACACGAACTCGACAGCGCCTTCAAGATCGCAGATCGGATCACGGTGCTGGACAAGGGCGAAATCTTGACGATCGGAACCGTCGACGAGGTGCGAAACAGCAGCAACGAGCGGATCCAGAATCTCCTCAATCGGCGATTCGAGGAGGAAGAACTGGATCCAGATGAATATCTGAGGCGACTCATGGGCCAGAGCTAGGATTTCGAATCGATGAAAGAAGCCAAACGAAATTACATCGCGGTGGGAGCCTTCGTGCTCTCCATGCTGGCTGCGGTCGTCTTGTGGTTCGCGGCCCTTTCTGGCGTGGCCGTATCCACGGATCCGTACTTCATCCTCTGGGACAACGTGATGGGCCTGAAGCCCGGAACCCAGATCCTGTTCGAGGGTTACCAGATCGGCTTGATCGAGAAGATCGAACGCTCCCCAGGCGCAGATTCGGGTGGCCCGAATTACCGCGTCGAGATCAAGGTCGAGAAGGATTGGCCGATCCCCGTGAGTGCAGCCGCAGAGACGACCGCGCCGTCCTTTCTGGCCGCGCTCGTCGTCAACATCGAAGCGGGCGATTCGGACGAGATCCTCGCACCGGGAAGCGTGATTCGAAGCAAGGAGCAGGGGGATCTGCTCGGTGCGGCGGGCGACGCGATGTCGAAGGTTTCGGAAGTGCTCGATTTCATGAAACCCAGAATCGAAGAGATCACGAATTCCGTCGGCCTGGTCCTCAGCGAAGAGAATGCCGAGCAGATTCAATCGATGCTGCAGACGATGAACGAGCGGATCAAGGAGGTTTTGAGCGCCGAGAACGCGGAGAACATCGGACTCATCCTGAACAACCTCAACAACGTATCCCAGGACATGTCGGATCTGACCCGAGGTCTGCAGACCTCCAAGACCCAGGTCGACGAAATTCTCGCGACGATCGACGGCTTGATCGACAGCAACAGCGGTGACGTCGGAAAGTCGCTCGCCGATCTTCAGGCCTCGCTCGAAGCCGTGTCGCGGCACATCGACGCGATCGCGAGCAACCTCGAGGACACGACGCGAAACGCCAAGGAATTCAGCGAGCAGATCCGCAGCGATCCGAGTGTGTTGCTGCGAGGTCGCGAAGCAGCCGACGACGGTGCCAGATGACGATTCGGATCTCGACAAATCGGATGGGACTGTTGCTGTTCGGTGCGGGGTTGTGGCTGACGCTCTGGGGTTGCGCGTCGGGGCCCGCGCCGATCGACCACTACTACCGCATCGATGCAGGGGTTCCAGACGCACCGGCCGCGAAGAAACTGGCGGGGAACCTACAGATCGATCGATTGCGTGCGGATGCCCTCACCGGCAAACGCGAACTCCTCTACAAGGAAACCGTCGACGCCTCGAAGATCCGCCAACATCCCTACCAGCGCTGGTCGGATCCGCCGACGATCCTGCTGCAAGAGGAGCTCGTTTCCTTCTTGAGCGCTGCGTCGGCCGCTGATTCCGTGATCTCGGCGACAGCCCGTGTGAAACCCAGCTACGTGGTATCCGGCCGCATTCGCGAATTCGAGCGGGTGCTCGAGCCCGAGGTGCGCGCGGTCGTGGAAATCCAGCTCGCCGCCACGAGTGCGGAAAATCGCGAGATACTCGTCAACCGCACCTACCGAGCGGAGCGGGGCGCGGCGGACGCCACAGTCGAGGCTTCTGTGACCGCGTTCAACGAAGCCGTCCACATCATCTTCGAACAATTCCTGGCAGACCTGACCGGCTCCTGACCGCGCAGCGCGCAATGAAGGGAGCGGGCCCGCCCATGCGCTTGTTCAGGCTTCCTCTGCGCGCGTGCGGGGCGGGGCCCGGGGGGCCTGTGCGCTCCGACCCCATGTCGCTTACAGGCCCCCCGGCCCCGCCCCGTACGGTCCGTTGCTGAACGATGGATTTCGCGGGTGCACCCCTAGAACAGGTGCGCACCTCGGAATCCCCTGCCGGCAACCGACCCGGAGGATCGGGGCGCGGGGGGTCTCCGCGCGGAATGGTTCACTGAGCACGGAGACCCCCCGCGCCCCGATCCTCCGGCGCCGATCCACCGCGCCACGCTCACCCCAGAGTTGAACGAAGCGATTTCTGTTAGCCTCTCGTGTCGGGCTGAGTGCCCCAAATGGAGCAGGCCGTGGATCCCAACGAAGCACTTCTCGCAATCGCCGAAATTTCGATCGCGACCATCGGCTTTGCGGGAATCATGTCGGCCTTGCGGCCGAGTGCCTCCGACTCGGCGGATGCGATGCATCGACTGCGGCTTCGACTGATGGTCGAAGCCAGTGCAAGCGTGATGATCTTCGCATTTCTCCCCTTCATACTGTCTGGCTTGGTCGATGGCGACCGAATCTGGATCTTGGGCAGCGGCATCCTCGCAATTACGTCTCCGCTGCTGGTGAGCAGCATCTACGTGCGCCAGCGGCAGCTCTTTGGCAGCAGTCTGATCCGCGAGACGCTGCTCTTCGACACCTTCGTCGTGGCCAGCGCCGTACTGGTCGAAATCGCCTTGATCACGAACTGCTTCAGCGCATTCTTCGATCCGCGCTTTGCCGCCTACCTGCTGGGCGTGTTGTTCCCGCTCGGCGTGGCGGTCGCGATGTTCATCCGCGCCATTTTCTCAGCCGACGCACACGACCGCCAGGTTCCCCCTTCGAATCTCGGCAGCTGAACGACTGATCCGCACGGCGCCATGCGAGTGCGCAAGGTTCCGGATCGGCTTTTTGCGGAGGATCTCCAGGCCGGTCAGTAGCTGCCCTGGAGTTTGGAGTGGTCCCAGGAGATGATTCGGCGGGGTTTGACGCGGATCAGGATGCGCTTCGAAGCCGTCCTCTTCACCTCTTTGTCGATTGCTGCGCGGGCTATCGCGCCCGCTTCCGTGGTCTCTTTTTGGGATGCCGCTTCTAGCGTGGCGATGATGGCGTCGGTGTCGTCGCTGAGTTCGGCGGTGCCGTAGATCACCACGCCCTTGAGTTCTGCGTACTCGCGGCCGGATTCGACGAGCAAGCTGGCGCGCGGATCGCGCTGCAGGTTCGCAATCTTCTGGGTTCCGCGGAAGGTCGCCATCGAGACCACGAAATCGTCGTCGGAGACGAACCACATCGGCATCGGGTGCGGCATGCCATCGGGGCCGATGCTGTTCAAGATGATCGTCTTGTGGGCGCGCAGGAAAGCGCGGATTTCTGCGTCCGTCATGCGGATCTGATCGCGTCTGGGCACGTTCTCTCCGTTGGTCGCGCGAGTCCCTCAGTCTGGGTATTCGATCTTCACCCCGCCACTGACGCAGCGCGCCTGACAGGTCAGCACCCAACCCTCATTCAGCAATCCCTTCGAGAGACAATCGTTGACGTCCATCTTGACCTCTCCTGCCGTCAGCTTGGCCATGCAGCAGGAGCAATACCCCTCTTCGCACGAAAAGGGGGCGTCGAGGCCCGCGGCTCGCACCGCACCGAGGATCTTCTCGCCCTTCTTGTAGGGTACTTCTGTGGTTTCACCGTCGAGGACGACCGTGATCAAATCCGGCGCGCAATCGCCAACCACTTCCCGGGCGAACTCCTCGGCGTGAGAACCGGGATCGTGTGGCGACACGAAGCGCTCGACGTGAACGAGGTCGTGTGCGACGTGCAATTCTCGAAGTGCCTCTTCGACGAGTGCCATGAAGGGCCCGGGGCCACAAAGATAGAATTCCGATCCGACGTCGGAGCCGACGTGGCGCTTGGCGCTGTCGCGATCCAGAAATCCGTCGATGTCATCGTGACAATAAACGACTGCGAGTCGATCGGGATGAGCGCGAGCGAGCTCATCGAGTTCGGCCCTGAAGATGACCGAGCTCTCGTCCCGGTTCGCGTAGATGAGTTTCATCGAGCGCCGAGAGGTGGCAAGTGCGGATTTGATGATCGAAATGACCGGTGTGATCCCGCTTCCCCCGGCGAACAGGATGATCTTGCGATTCGCGTCGTCGAGCACGAAAGAGCCCGCCGGGGGAGCCACCATCAGTCGGGTTCCCGGTTCGACGCGATCGTTGATCCAATTCGAGATCCGACCGTCGCCGATCCGCTTGACGGTCACCCTGCACTCGCGATCGGTATCTGGAGAACTCGACAACGAGTAGCTGCGCGTCAGCACCTGGCCCGCGTAGGGGATCTTGAAGCTCAAGAATTGACCGGCTCGATAGCGAAAGCGCTCGGTGAGCTCGGCCGGAATCTCGAACGCGATCGAACGCGAGTCGCTCGTCTCATCGATCACCCGTTTGACGCGGAGCTCTACGCAAGATGCAGTCGCATCCCGCCAATCGGCTGCGGAAACACCCGCTTGTTCGAAATCCGTCATCGCCGGCGCGTGGCTCCCCGCTCGCTGTACCGAAGTCCGGTGGATCTGCGGATTCTCGTCGATCCGCGCGATACGCGAGCCGCGCAGGCTAGCGCAAACGCGCCGCAGAACTCAAGAAAGCCCCGCGGTGCCGCACGAGGCGAGCGGGCGCATCAATCGGCAGGAACGTACAGATCGACTACGGCGCCGTTTTCGAGTTCCCGCTCGAGCAACGACCAGATCTCTCGCGCGGCTTCCTCGGGATCGCGACCCTGATCTTTTTCGTGAATGCCGACGAACATCTCGACGCTCGGGAAGTCTTCGCTCGACGCCGCGCGAATTTCCCGCTGCATCGCGGTCTCCACGATTCCCGGAGCCACCGAGAGCAGTCGGCAACGGCCCCCACGGCGCGCCTGTTCGGCGCCGGCCGTTCGCACCCATTGATCCATCGCGGCCTTGCCCGCGCAGTAGGCCGACCAGCCTTCGAATACGGTGAACGCAGCACCAGAGCTGATCATCACAATGTGACACTCGGCCCGGGTTTCGCGAGCGGCGTGCAGGAACGCATCTCCGAGTACCTGCGGCGATGCGCTGTCGAGCAGAACCTGCCTCGTGTATGCATCCGTTGGAACTTCGCCCGCAAAGCCGATCGGTTGGAGCGTCCCCGCAGAATGAACGAAGACGATGCGCTCGCCGGCGAAGTCTTTGATTTCTCGCGCGAAGAGATCCCCGACTCCGCGCCACGCTGCCGGGTCGGAAAGATCGGCCTCGAAATGGTCGTATCCCTTCAGCCCACGCCGGCTGATGTTGATGACGCGAACGTCCGAGTAGGGAACGACCCGCGCCATCGCGGCGCCGATTCCGCTGGACCCTCCGGTAATGAAAACGAGGTTTGCAGCCACGGCCGCAGTGTAGGAAAACCCGTTACGCGGCGAACCCATGGGCGACTCGTGCGAGAAGGCTCCGGGCGAGATAACCTCTGCCGGCGCGTGAGAGGCAGTCGCCCCCGGATTTTTCGAGCGGCTTCCGGGTTTACGGTCCAGCTCCACCCGAACCGCGGATGCGCCGTGTGCAAAGAGGTTTCGAGGCCATGACGCGATCGACCCTCATCTGGCCCGTCGTCCTCACATGCGTGTTCGCGGCATCCGCGAGCGCCGACGAGATCGACCGCTCGCTCGTCGTAACGGCCACGGCCTACAATTCGCTTCCCAACCAGACCGACGCTGAACCCCACCTGGCGGCCTGGGGAGATCCAATCACCCCGGGCATGAAGGTGATCGCAGTTTCCCGCGACCTGATTCCCGCGGGTCTCGACCACCGCACCCCCGTAAAGATCGAAGGGTTTCAGGGCGTGTACCTCGTCCTCGACAAGATGCACGGGCGCTGGAAGAAGCGAATCGACATCTACATGGGAAACGATCTCGAGGCGGCGCGAGCCTGGGGAAAACGAAAAGTGGAAATCAGTTGGTAGATCCCGTGAACGCTGGCGGGTCGCATATCCCTCTCTTCGGTGTCGGTTTGTAACCCTTATGGGCGCACTCGGTTGGATTCTCTGCGGCGGGTTCTTGATGAGCATGATTGCGCTCGTCGGCGCGATCACGTTCGCCCTGCCGGAGCGCACCCGTGAGCAGCTGATTTTGCCACTCGTCGCCTTTTCCGCGGGATCGCTCCTCGGTGGTGCACTGCTGCACATGATTCCGGAGGCCGTCGAGCAAAGCGGCGGCGCGGCAGCCGTCTATCTCTGGGTGTTGGCGGGCTTCACTTCGTTTCTGGCCTTCGAGCAATTCCTGCACTGGCACCATTGGCACAGCGACGCGCCCGAAGTCAAGAGTCCGCTGAGTCACATGATGGTGCTCGGCGACAGCATTCACAATTTTCTCGGCGGTGTCGCGGTCGCGGCTGCGTTCATCGTCGACATCCGACTCGGCACGACCACCTGGCTCGTCGCTGCAGCTCACGAAGTTCCGCAGGAACTCGGCAAATACGGCGTGTTGATACACGGGGGCTGGAGTCGAGGTCGAGCCCTCTTCGTGAGCTTTCTCTCATCGCTGACTTTCCTGGTCGGCGGAGTATTTGCCTACATGGTGTCGTTCAAGTTTGACGTCGGATTCCTGGTACCCTTCGCGGCCGGAAACTTCCTCTATATCGCCGCGTCGGATCTGGTTCCTGAAGTGAACCGACACCATCACCTGGGGGTCAATCTGCTCCACTTCGCATCCTTCTCTGCGGGAATCGCACTGCTTCTCGCAATTCACATCATTTCAGGCGAATAGGCGTGTGAAAGCCTGAGGTTTTTCGCTGAATTGCATGGAAAGTCCAAATTTTCGAGCAGCTGGACTTCCCATCATCAGAAAATCAAGCAAAATATCGGTTGGTAGCGGTCCATTGGTGCTGAACGGATCTGCTCCGGTGTTCCGCGCAACACAACCTGCAGTACTTGGTGCATATCATGGCCGTAAGAAGAAAAGCCTCCAAGAAGAAGAAAGTCGTAAAGAAGAAGGCCGTACGCAAAAAGGCCGGCTGGGGTGGACGCCGCAAGGGCGCGGGCCGACCGCTGGGCACGGGAACGGGCCCGTCGAAGCACGCGCGAATCAATCGCGTCGTAGCGATGCTGAGCAACGACGAACTGAAGATCCTGCAAGCGCACGCGAAGCGTGAGAAGCTGCCCCTCGGGACGGCCGCTTATCGGATCATCGCGCAGGCGTTGCGCCGCCTCCGCTAACCCGGGCGTTCCGAACCGGATCACGGGCGGCGCGGCGCGATCGTTCTCCAGCAAGCTGGCGATCCGCCGGTAGGCATGGTGCCGGGACGCGGGCGCCGCCGATCACGAATGAATACCCTCGGACCTTGGCGCGGGCGAAGTGTGCCCGCGCACCGGTTCGACGTCACTCCTCGGGAAAAATCTCGACCGAGATGCGGTCGCCGTCGACGAATTCAGCGACCTTGCGCTTCGCTCCATTCGGATACCAGCCCGTCCAGATCCCGTGGAATTTGCCTTTTCGAAAGGCGCCTTCTGCTTCCATCTGACCATTTTCAAAATAGGCGACCGCGGGCCCGTCCTTTTCTCCGTCGACATAGTGTTCGAAGAATTGAAGCTGCCCGTCGCGATACCAGCGCATCATTTCTCCATTGCGCTTGCCGTTCGCAAAATCCTGCTTGAGGAGCTTGGTTCCGTCCTCTGCCCAGGTCGAAAACGTTCCATGCCGCTGGTCGTCGACGTAGTGTCCCTCTTCTGCGAGTTGACCGTTCGTATGCCAAAGCTTGAAGACGCCGTTCAACTTGCCTGCGTCGAAGTGTGCTTCTGCTTTTGGGTCGCCCGATTCGTACCAGGAGAGGCTGGGACCGTGCTGGGTCCCGTCGGGAAGTTCGCACCACGCCTTCAAGCCATCCGGAGGAGAATGCCCATGTACCACGGCCGCATCCGGGCATTGGATTTCCCCCGCCAGCGCAGAACGAGGGTCCAGCAGGGCCGCGAATAGACCGGCGGCGATCCAAAGTGTAATTCGACACATACCGGTCCCAGGATATCACTTTGAGGCCGGTCCATGGGGCGACGGGCGCGCGGTCAGGGTGTGATGATCAGCTTGCCGTAGGTCTTGCGAGAGGCGAGCTCCCCGAGCGCAGACGGAAGATCTTCGAGCGGGTAGGTGTTGAAGATCAGCGGCTTGATCGAGCCTTGGCGGTAGAGGTCGAAGAGGCCCTCGAAGGTCTCCGGCACCCGTTCGGGCTCCTTCTCCAGATAAGCACCCCAATGGATGCCCGTCACCGCAATGTTCTTGAGCATGATGCGGTTCGCCTTGACCTCTGGGATGCGGCCGCTTGCGAACCCGACGACCAGAAGGCGGCCGTTCCAGGCGATGCATTTGAGAGATCGGTCGAATACGTCACCACCGACGGGATCGTAGATGACGTCTGCGCCGCTGCCGCCCGTAATCTCGTGCACGCGAGCCACGAAGTCGTCCACCCGGTAGTCGATGACTTCGTCGGCACCGAGTTTGCGCGCGATCTCGACCTTGTCCGCCCCACCCACCGTCGCGATCACGCGGGCTCCGAGCGCCTTGCCGATCTGCACCGCTGTACTTCCGACGCCACCGGCGGCGGCGTGAACCAGCAGCGTCTCGCCGGCTTGCAGGTTCGCGCGAAAGATCAGTGCCGCGTAGCTGGTCGGATAGATGATCGGAATCGCCGCGCCTTCCTCGAACGACATCCCGTCGGGCATCCGGTGGGCGTAGGCGGCGGGAACGACCGCAGTCTCCGCAAAACCGCCGATCTGCGTGCCGGCGAGAACGCGATCACCCAGCGCGAACCCCTCGACTCCCGCGCCGAGCGCTTTCACCACGCCCGCGATCTCGCCACCCGGCGTAAACGGAAAAGCGGGCTTGACCTGGTATTTGCCCTGGACGATCAGGATGTCGAAGAAATTGCAACCGGCGGCGCGCACTTCGATCTGAAGTGCGCCCGGTCCGGCTTCGGGTTCGGGAATTTCCGACACCCGAAGTTCGGAGGGATCCACGAAATGGTCGACTGAGATTGCGCGCACGAAATTTCGCCTCCAAGGCTGCTGGCAGGCCGCCCATCCCAGCCCCCGATCGACCATTTTAACCGTCGATCGCGTTCGCGCAGCTTCGGGGAGCACAACCGAGCCTCAGCGGGTTAGAATGGCGCGCATGGGCACCACCGAGCTCAAGCAAGCCGTCTGCGCTGCGGTCGACGACATCCGCGAAGAGCTGCTGCGGCTCTCGCACGGAATCCACGCGAAGCCCGAACTCGCCTTCGAGGAGCGCGAAGCGGTGGCCCTGCTCAGCGAGTCGATCCGGCGCTCGGGGCTCGAGGTCGAAACCGGGGCCTACGGGCTGGAGACGGCATTCGCAGCGGAATTCGGATCCGGCGACGCGGGCTGCGTGGCCATTCTCGCCGAGTACGACGCGCTGCCGGAAATCGGGCACGCGTGTGGGCACAACATCATCGCGAGCGCGGCGGTCGGCGCGGGGCTCGCGCTGTTCGCGCTGGCCGATCGTTTGCCCGGCAAGGTGCGGATTCTCGGCACGCCTGCCGAGGAGCGCGGCGGCGGCAAGGAGTTGATGGCGCGCAAGGGCGCGTTCGACGGAGTCGATGCGGCGATGATGGTCCATCCCGCCGGCGCGAACCTCGTGACGATGCCGAGTCTGGCTTGCTCGGAGGTCGATGTTCGCTACCGGGGCCGGGCGTCCCACGCGGCCGCAATGCCCGAACAAGGGATCAACGCGCTCGACGCATTGGTGATCGCCTACCAGTCGATTGGCGCGCTGCGCCAGCACATCGGGATCTTCGAGCGCATTCACGGCATCATCACCAATGGCGGGCAGGCGCCCAACATCGTCCCGGAGAACACGGCGGGTCGTTTCTACGTGCGCGCCGCCAACGCCGACGCGCTCGCGGTGCTGAAAGCGCGGGTCGAGAACTGCTTCCGCGCGGGAGCCACGGCGACCGGCGCCGAGCTGGAATTGGCCTGGAACGCGGTCGATTACCTCGACATCCGATTCAACGAACCGCTCGCAGAGAGCTACCGCGCCAACGCGGAGACACTCGGGCGCGTATTCTTCCCGATCGAGAAGGTGCCCGCCGGGCTCGCGGGCAGCACGGATATGGGGAACGTGAGCTATCGCGTGCCGTCGATTCACCCGATGATCGCGTCCGCTCCGCTCACCTGCTCGATCCACAACGCGGAATTCGAAAAGTGGGCCGGTGGCGAAATGGGCGACGCGGCGACGATCGACGGAGCCAAGGCGCTCGCGATGACGGCCGTCGACTACCTGTGCGATCCGGGGCTGCGCGAGCGAACCCGCCAGAGCTTCGACAGTTCCAGCGGCCAATGAGCGGCGAGAGCGAATCCAAAACGGATCAGAAAATCGATCCGAGCGCGTGGATCGCGCCCAGCGCACAGATCTACGGGGCAGTCACCATCGGGCCGGACGCTTCGGTCTGGCACAACGCCGTGTTGCGCGCCGAGTGCGAGCGAATCGAGATCGGGCGAATGACCAACCTGCAGGATTTCGCGATGGTCCATATCGCCTACGACAACCCGACGATCATCGGCGAATTCTGCTCGATCACCCACCACGCGACGGTGCACGGCTGCACGATCGGCGATCACTGCCTGGTCGGAATCGGCGCCGTGATCATGGATCACGCGGTAATCGGAGCGGGATCGATCGTCGCGGGGGGCGCTTTCGTGACCGAGCGCAGCGTGTTCCCGCCACATTCGATCATCGCCGGGATCCCCGCCAAGCAGATCGGCGAGCGCGACTGCGCGCGCGCAAACCGCCTGAACGCCTGGGTCTACCAGCGCAACGCCGAGTTCACGCGCCGGGGGGATTACCGCGCCTGGGCGGGGGCGGAATTCAAGGCCTGGCGCGCAGCCAAGAGCGCCGAAATCGAAGCCGATCGAGATCTCTAAGATCGATCGATGCGCGGAACCGGCAACCAACCCTGATGATCGGGGCTCGGGGGGTTTCCGCGCGGAACGGTTCACTGAGCACGGAAACCCCCCGAGCCCCGATCATCAGGCGCACGACCAATCGCATCACCGCAGCCCCGCCCATCGCTGCCGCTAACTCGAAGCAGGCGCGCGACCGAGACCGCGAAACAACAACTCCACCGTGCCTTCGATCGCCGTGCGGCAGGCCCCCTCGGACAACAACCCGTTCGCCCAGGAAATCCGGGCACCGATCGCCCCGTGAAACAGCGTGCGGGCCGCAGCCAGCACATCGATGCGGGGATCCAGATCACCCTGCGCGCGACCGCCCTGGAGGATTTCCGCGAGCAGGCCGATGGTGCGGTCGTTCAGCGCCAATACGCGGGTCGCGATGCGAGAATCAGGGTAGGTGGTGGCGCGAATCGCGATCACCGTGAGATCCGGATGCCGCGCGAGCAGTTCGTGTTGACTCTGGAAGAATTTCTGAATGCGTTCGCGGGTCGGGGTGGTTCGGGTGTCCTGGCGGCGAAAATCGAGCCAGGCCTCTTCCTGTAGATCGGCGAGTTCGAGCACGAGCAGTTCGTGCTTCGACTGCACGTGCCGGTAGATCGAACTCGCCCCCATTCCCGCGCGCGCGGCGATGGCGCGCAGCGTCGCCGCATCGAAACCGCGCTCCTGAAACAGTGCGCGGGCCGCCTCGCGAATCCGAGCGCGGCTGCGGGCGCCGCGCAGCAGCCGACCATCTTCGGACCGAGGCTGCGTGGGGGCAGTGGGTGTTCGCCGGGTGTCGGGAGGCTGCATCTGTGCGAACAAGATCGCATAGATTTGGTTGTGTCCCAAAGATGGTGCTCGCCAAGCCAGCCCGCCCGCCAGCGCGAGAACGCGGGGGGTCCCGAAAGCACGAAGGCTCAGCCATCGCTGGCCGAGCCTCCGGACACCGTCGACCCGCCCGCTTCGACCCCAGTTGGGAAGAGCAGGCCGAGCCCGGCGTCAACACCGTCTCCGAGCTCCAAGCGTTGCGGAGCGGTGTCCAAACCGAGTGGACTCTGGTTCAGCAAGCTTTGTGCCGCCGCCAGCCTGGCCCTAAGTGCCCGTTTTTGTTGATTGATGGAGATTCCCAACCGAGATCCGGGGAAGCTGATTTCCCGATGGCGGAAAAGCTTTTCTCAATGGAAGCTGGATTTTCCAGACGCTCGGCGATTGGGGTCTGCGGATCGCCGGGTCACTCGCAGCGTGAGACCGAACCGCCCGAGCTGGACGTTCGACACGAGATCGGATTGCCGAGGATTCCGGTTTTGAGATTGGCGCTTTGCATTCTGGCGCGCTCGTTTTCAGAGCGGGCTTTTCGGGTCGCGACCCACTCGGACCTGCCTGGATCCGCGCCGATGTCGTATTTCGTTCCGCCGCTGGCTCGTTCGAGCACATCCATGACTTCGTTCCAATCCGCGCTCGCGGCGCCCGCAGATAGAACAATCCAAACTGCCAACAGCAGGTATCGCACGACACACTCCTATGTTTTTAGATTTGACTCTGAATGATTCGGAGTCGTGTCGGAGCGATCGGTCGATTGCTTTAGCGATTTGCTGGCGAACGCCGTAATTCGGTGAAGGGAACCGCGAAAAAATCGCCCGTTACGACTGCGACCCTTGGGTGATCACGCGCCGCTCTTCAAACTGGCACGAAGATTCGGCGGATTGCTGGCAGCGATATCTTCGAGTTGCGTGCGAGTTGCCTGATCGAGATGTTTTGGAACACAGATCTTGATGACCACGAAGAAGTCGCCGGCGGGACCACCGCTTGGGTGTGGAACCCCCTTGCCGCGCAAACGCAACTTGGCACCGCTGTCGGTTCCGGGTGGAACCGTGACGGTGACGCGACCGTCGAGGCTCGGAACCTCGATCTTGGTTCCCGAGGTCGCCTCTGAGATCGTCAAGGGAACTTCGAGCAGGATATCGCGGTCTTCGCGCCGGAAGAGCGGGTGCGGCCGGACGCGAATCGTCGCGATCAGATCGCCAGGCGGTCCGCCCCCGAGCCCTTCGCCGCCCTTGCCCCGCAGGCGGATCTGCCCCCCATCCGCGACGCCGGGCGGAATCCGAACGGTCACGGAGTCGGACCGTTTGCCTCCGTCCCGGGTGGGCCGCGAAACCTGAAAGCGCTGTTCGCAGCCGCGGGCCGCGTCGAGAAAATCGAGGTCGACCCGCGCTTCGAGGTCCGCGCCTCGACGCTGGCGAGGCCCGCGGCTGGGGCCTGGACCCGAACGACCGAAGATGTTCGAGAGCAGGTCCTCGAAATCCATGCCGCCCGGACCCGCACCGCCAAAGCCCCCCTGGCCGCCGAATCCCCCTCTGAATGCGTCGCGCGCGCGTCGCGCCTCCGCGACATCGAACCCCGGCTGAAACGAAACTTCCCCGAATTCGTCGTACGCCTTGCGCTTCTCGGAATCGGAAAGCACCGAATAGGCCTCCGATACCGCCTTGAAGCGCTCCTCGGCGGCGGGGTTGTCGGGATTCACATCCGGGTGCAGCTCGCGCGCGAGTTTGCGGTACGCCTTGCGGATGGTTTCCTCGCTGGCGTCGCGTGCGACGCCCAAAATCGCGTAGGGATCCTTCGTTTCCGGCGCTGCCATCAATGATCCTCGGGTGGCTCCACCGGATCGACCAGCATTTCGGGATTTTCGATCCAGTGCCGAACCATTTCGAGCGTGTGGTAGGAGTAGAGGCCATCCTCCATGCGCTCGTCGTACGTCCAGGCGACGGTGAATTTTCGACCCCCGTCCGCTCCGCGATCGGTCTTGCCCATCACGCCAAACACGGACGCGGTCCCGTACTCCCAGAGATGGTGGAAACCCGCCGGATAATTGATCGAACCGAGGTTGGCGACGAACACCGACGTGTAGAGCGGATCCGCGTCGATCATCTTGCGCGGCACCAGGCCGAAGTGATCCCCGAGCCGATAGATGGCGAGCGCAACCCTGATCAGCGGGCCGGGGAGACGGAGCATCCATTTCATCTCCCTGTCGCTCGTCGTCTGCTTGCCCGCGCGACCCGCCTTCAATTGCACGTAGGTCGCGTCGGTCATCTCAGCGAGGGTTTCGCGCTCGGGATGAAAGCGCCGCTTGATGGTGATCATGGGAGCACCGTCGATCAGCTTTCGCTTGGCGCTGAACGTGATCCACACGCCATCGCGTTGCCAAAGACGGCTGGCCTTGACGAATCGATTGACGCCCGGGCGGAGTAACAAGGCCATCGACATCGCGCGCAGATAGAGGTGGAACAGCGTGATCGGGCGGTTTCTCGGGCGCTCCTTGTTGATTTGTCCAAGGAACTCGTACGCGGCGTCGGCGCTGATCTCCTGGTTCATGTAGAAGAGCGAGTCGTTTCGCTTCGGCGACACGTAGGGCATGAAGCGACGCATCGCACTGAGATCGCGAACCAGGGTGGCGTCGGGGCGCTTGCCGAACATCGTCATCTCCCGTGGAGCGGCAGGTTCAAAGAGTGAGAGTCTAGTTATTGCGGCGATGCTCTGCGGGGGGTCGCTTCATCCGCCACGCGCGCACGCCCAGAACCGAGGTTTCGCCTACCGGCGCAAATCCCGCCCGCTCGTAGAAGCGGAGGTTCGCCTCGCTGTCGGTTTCCAGGTAGGCCGGTATCCGGTCGCGGTCGACTTCGCTCAGCCAGCGCTCGAGCAGGGCCGCTCCGATGCCGCGGCGCTGTGCCGAGCGGTCCACTCCGAGGACTGCGAGGTACCAGTGGGGCTCGGGGGGATGGAGTGCTTCGAGGGTCTCGAAGACCCGCTCCCAGCGCCGGGCGACCGACCACCCCTGCCGCATCAGAAGGCGCAATCGGACCCAGATGGGCGGCGGGGGCAGCGGGAATCGGCCCGGTGGAGACGCGACCAGACCGCCCGCCACCTGCCCTCCCACCGTCGCCACGAGAACCTGACCCTGCCGGTGCGCGATGGGAAGCAGGGCCCGCATGTTGTCGCGATTGGAGCGGAAGCGGCGATCGGGATCGGCCGATCGAATCACCGCGCGATTGAGGGGATTGCTGCAGAACGCGCGTGCCAGCACGTCGGCCATCGGTTGCAGCTGCGAATCAACCAGCGGAGCGACCGATGCCGCGCTCGGATCAGTCCAGCCCGGCACGGGCGCCGGCTATCGGCGCAGTAGAGCGGATTCGAACCTGCGTGTCGGCTCAGGCACCCTCGCGGGCTCGCTGGCGATGCACCGTATCGCGATGGCCAACGGGGAGATTCAGGATTTCACGCGGGAATGCCTCGACGATGAACTCGACCACGTCTCGAACGCGGACCACGAAAACGGGCCGGTGCTCGTCGTCGACCACGGGAATGTGCCGGAAGCCCCCGACCGACATCATATTGAGCGCCGAGGCAACCGTCGAACGCACCAGCAGGGTCTCCGGATCCGGCGTCATCACTTCGCCCATCGGCAGCGCCGCGGGATTTCTTCCGCGGTCGACGACCCGGAAGAGCACGTCGCGTTCGGTGAAAATGCCCGTGATCTTGCTGTTTCGGGTGCCGTCGTCGGTGATCACCACGCAACTGCAGTGCTCGCTCTTCATCAGGCGCATGGACTCGGTAACGGTCGTGTTGGCTGACACGATCAAGGCTCGGCGCACCGGAAGTACCGCCACGGGTTCTCGGAGCAGTGCCGAATCGAATGTGCGCCCAGCCGGCCGCGGCGATTCGAAATAGTTTTCGTCGATCAGATCATCTCGATCCTTGAAAGCCATTGCTCCCTCCCTTCTCTGTGTGGTGCGGGATATCCCTGCATTGTAAACCCACCGGCCGGCGCTGAACAGAGAGAATCTCGAAGCTCGAAAATATCATATTTATCATTTAAAAACAATTAGTTACGGGATTTCTGGAGGTGTCGAGCGAGAGCTTTGCCCCCGAGGGGATCCCGGGGCTGGCCCGGGCGGAGGATATCGGGAAAGCTCCGGCCCGATCATGGACCCGAATTCAGCCAAACCAGCTCCCGCTCCGACACTCGCGAGCTACCAGCGCAAGGCACTTCGCGGCCTTGCGAATCCGTTGCGCCCGATCGTCCACGTCGGCGAGGCGGGCGTCAGCGACCAGGTCTTGCGCGCACTCGACGAGGCGCTGCTCGCCCACGAACTCGTCAAGGTTCGACTGTTGGCACCCGAGGACAAGAAGGCAACCGCGCAGGCGATCGCCGACAAGAGCGGCGCGGCGCTGTGCGGATTGGTCGGTCACACCGTGATCTTGTATCGCCCCCACCCCGAAGACCCCCGCATCGAGCTGCCCGAGCGGCAGCCCGGCTGAGTTCCAATCCATGCCGGCTTTACGGCCTTTCCGCTGGCGCCCCGCCCTCGCTGCAATGGGCTCGCTCGCCGCGATCTCGGGTTGCGCGTACGCGCTGATCGAAAACGGCGTCATCCGCGAGGGCCCCATGCGGGAAATCGTGGCGAATACGGTTCGCGCGCGGGCGATCGAACCGGAGGGCCCGATTGCGGCCCGAAGCGTGAACCGGGATGAGCTGCGCGCCACCCTCGCCGAGGCATTCGGCCAGTGGAAGACTCCCGCTGAACGCGCGGATTACGAGCGGGCGCTGGTTGCACTGGGCCTCTGGCCTGCAGACCGCGATCTCCTCACGGAGGCGCTCACCATCTACGGGGAAGCCGTCGTCGGAGTCTACCTGCCCTCGAGCGGAGAACTGCTGCTCGTCTCCGATGCGCACGCACCGACGGGATTGACCTTTCTCTCCGCAGTGTTGCGCCGGGACTTCCAGACCGAGTTCGCGCTCTCCCACGAAATCATTCACCTGCTCCAACACCAGGCCTATCCGGAATTGATGGATCCCGAGCAGGTGCCGAACAACAGCGACGACCTCGAAACCGCGATCCAGGCGGCCCTCGAAGGCGACGCGATGCGTTTCGGATTCGACGCCGTCGGCCTGCAAGCGCCGGCACCAGTCGATTGGATGGGGATGATCGATGGGCAGATCGCAGGCCCCGAAGGCAGCGCTCTCGCAGACGCGCCGGCGCTGATTCGCCTCACCCTCGGTTTTCCGTACGCCCGCGGTTACACGCTGGCGTGGAATGAAGAATTTCGCCTGCTCGAATCGCCTCCGATCTCGACCGAGCAGGCCATGCACGACGACCGGCGACGCGAAGCCTTTCTGCAGCTGGATCTGACCGGGCTGGAAGGTCGGTTGCCGACGGGTTGTCGGACCCTGCAGCGCAACACGGTCGGAGAGCTGCTGATCTCGGTCCTGTTTCGCGACCTGTCGGCAGACCCCGACCCGGCGATCTGGGAGGGCTGGAACGGCGACCGCTACCTGGTCGCGGACTGCGCGGGTCGCGCCGAGTGGGTGTGGTGGACGGCCTGGGACTCCGCGAGCGACGCCGCGGAGTTTGCAGACGCCTACCGCGAACTCGCCCCGGCCGTGGCCGCGCGCGCGGATTCCGCGATCCCCGTCTCGACCCAAACGGAAGCGAACTACGTGGTCGTCACGAGCAGCGGCCTCGCCGGAGAAGCGTCGATGCCGCCTCCTCCGGCCACTCGGGTAGCCGACCTGGCGTCGCTTCAGGCGCTGCTCCGCAGCACCGAAAAACGCGCCGTTGCCCGGTGATCCCCGATCCGAGTCTCAGAACAGGCCGGTGATCTTGCCCTCTTCGTCGACGTCGATGACTTCCGCCGCCGGAATCTTGGGCAATCCGGGCATCGTCATGATGTCGCCGCAGTAGACGATCACGAACTCGGCGCCGGCCGCGAGCCGAACATCCCGCACGGGGAACTTGTAGTCCTTGGGGGCGCCGAGCACCGTCGGGTCGGACGTGAACGAATACTGGGTCTTCGCCATGCAGACCGGAAGGTGGCCGTAACCCGCCTTCTCGATCGCTTCGATCTTGTTGCGCACGCGTTTGTCGGTTTCGACTTCGCGGGCGCGGTAGATCTTCTTGGCGACGGTTTCGATCTTCTCCCACAGGGGCATCGCGTCTTCGTAGAGGTGGTGGAATTTCGAAGGAACCGAACCGATGATCTCGACGACCTTTTCGGCGAGCTTCAGGCCACCCTTGGAGCCGTGTTCCCAGACGGTGCTCTCGACGACTTCGACTCCGAGGTCGGCGCACTTCTCCATCGTCATCTCGACTTCTTTCTTCGTGTCCTGCGTGAATCGATTCAGCCCGACCACGACGGGAACACCGAAGGACTGACAGTTGTCGATGTGCTGCTTCAGATTCGCGAGGCCGATGGAGAGCGCATCGAGGTTCTCCTTTGCCAGAGCGTCCTTCGGGACACCGCCGTTCATCTTGAGCGATCGGATCGTCGCGACGATGACGATGACGTCGGGTTTGAATCCCGCCTTGCGGCAGACGATGTTGAGGAACTTCTCGGCGCCGAGATCCGCGCCGAAACCCGCCTCCGTCACGACGTAATCCGCCATCTGGAGCGCTGCCCGCGTCGCGATGATCGAGTTCGCACCGTGAGCGATGTTCGCGAACGGACCGCCGTGCACGAACGTCGGGGTGTGCTCGATCGTCTGGACCAGGTTCGGCCGGATGGCATCCTTCAGCAGCGCGGTCATCGCGCCGTGAACCTTCAAATCCTTGGCGCAGATTTCCTTCTTGTCGTAGCTGTACGCGACGACGATGTTTCCGAGGCGCCGCTTGAGATCCGTCAGGTCCGTACTCAGGCAGAAGATCGCCATGATTTCAGACGCGACCGTGATCTGGAAGTGATCCTCTCTCGGAACTGCGTCGTTCAAACCGCCCAGCCCAATGACGATGTTGCGAAGCGACCGGTCGTTCATGTCGAGGACGCGAGTCCAGTTGATCCGGCGCGGGTTGATGCCGAGGGCGTTGCCGTGGTGGATGTGATTGTCGATCGCGGCCGAGAGCAGATTGTTGGCCAGGCCGATCGCGTGGAAGTCACCCGTAAAATGGAGATTGATCTCTTCCATCGGGAGAACCTGGGAGTAGCCACCGCCTGCCGCGCCACCCTTCATGCCGAAACAGGGCCCGAGCGAAGGCTCGCGCAGACAGAGCATCGTATTTTTGCCGTTCGCGGTGAGTGCATCGGCGAGCCCCACGGCTGTGGTCGTCTTGCCTTCGCCGGCCGGGGTCGGGCTCATGGCGGTGACGAGAATCAACTTGCCGCTGCCGCTTTTCGCATTCGAAAACGCCAGGCACTTTTCGCGCGTGATCTTGGCGATATGGCGGCCGTAACATTCGAAATCGTCGGCTTCAAATCCCGCCTGCTTCGCGATTTCACCAATCGGCTTGAGCTTGGCGTTCTGGGCAATTTCGATATCGGAAGGGACCTGGGACTTAGCCATGACTTTCTCCTGAATTGGGATTTGCACCGCACGAGCAGGGCCATCACCGGAGGGAGGTGGCAACGCTGCGTGAAATGGATTCCGAATGGTACGAGGCGGCGCGTACGTGTCAAGCTGAAACCAACTCTCGAGTTCCCTTTCAGCCCACTTCCAACGACTAACTGCTGGGCGTATTGACGAAGCGAGCGATCGCCTCGCGAATGTCCTGCCGGTGGAGGTTACCGAGATGGCCACCGCGCTCGAAAAAGTGCGCGCGATTGGGGAACAATGCCTCGGCCCATGAGGCATCTTGGGTCCGAAGCAGGAAATCATTGCGATTGCTCACGAAGAAGACCTTTTCGTTATTCGCGAGGCCGCGCTCGATCGAGCGCAAATCCGATAGTTCGAACATGCGCCGAGCGCCATACTCGCTGAAGCTGATGTCGTCGCGCTTCTCGGCGTAGTACGGCAGCGCGAACGCGTACATGTATTCCATGAAGGAAAACTGCTCGATCTCGCGATAGGCCATCGCGCGCCTCCACGAGCCCCCTCCGGTCTTCAACACATCGCTTTGGCCGTCCCGGGCAGTCTGGAAGATGATCGAGGCGAGCAGCGTCCGAAACGACAGCCCGATCAGGAATTCCGATTCGAGGCGGGTAAACGGCAACTCTGCCCCGGGCTCGAGCGTGCCTTCTGCGAGATCGAGCACCTTCCGCAAGATCCTCGCGATCTGCTCATCGCGCTCGTCCTCCGGGAAGGCGAGCGGTGCGTTGTAGAAGAGATCGAGTTTCTTGACCGCGTACTCGTAGTTGACCGGAGCGTTCAGGGCGACGTACTTGTCGAATGCGATCAGGTTGTGATCCGGACTGTTCTCGTCGGCTGCGATGAAGAGCGTGTGCAGGCCCCCGAGAGAAATGCCGACCAACTGACGTTCTGCGGTAAAACGCCCGGGAAAGCGCTCTTGAATGTCCTTCTCGATGGCATCCAGCGCGACGTGCGCATCGCGGGCATCGACCGGTGCAAATCCCGGGAATGCAACAGACGACGCAGATTCGATGAATTCGAAATTCAGTGGATTCGAGATCGTGACGACGGAATTCCCATTGCGATAGAGCGCCTCGGCGATGCCGAGCGCTGAATTGCCACGGCGATGTCCGCCGATCCCCGGAATGAAATAGACCAGCGGCGCAGGCCGCTCCTGAATCCACACCGTGTAGGGCAATTTGCGCCCGGTCGTCGGGATCTCCACCTTGCGCGTCTTGCCCTTCCAGGGAAATTTCTCCTGCTGATTGGTGAGGAAGATCGACTGCAGGGTTTCGGTTTCGCCCGTGTTCTCGGACTCGGTCGAATACTGATAGTCGTCGATTCCCAGATCGCGAACCATCACGAAGAGCCTGCGGCCGAGCTGGTAGGGATCGTAGTTGCTTCGGACGAACTGCTTGTAGGGGATCACCGCGTCGCTGGCCTTGTTGAAACCCCGAACCAGCGAGGAAAGCGGGATGTAGGTCAACGGATCGACCGCGGCGTTTCCGATCTCGCCGAAGCCGTCGCGAATCGTCGAGGGCCCCATGATCGGGATCATCAGGTAACTCGAATTGCGCCAACCCCACCTGCCGAACGTCTGCCCGAAGTCCTCGCGAGACGGCTCGATCCCCATCGCGGTCGCAGAGTCGAGGATGCCCGCAAGGCCGACCGTCGTGTTCACGCCGAAACGCATGGTCTCGCGCCAGGCGCCAGCGCCCTTTCCCTGCAGCAGGTTGTTCACGAGCCGCACCGGAAAGAGCAGGTTTTCGAAGAGGTTGCCGATCCCGCTGCGAATCTGTCGGGGGAAGATCAGCCGATAGATGCCCGCGAGCGGAGAGACGAGTCCCACCATCAGGCCGTGATTGAAACCCGAGATTCCGCGGTTCATCGGCTCCAGGGGATCTCCGATGAACGGCAGCTCGATTTCTTCTTTTTGGAAGTACGCCTGGCCAGGCCCGACGTAGGTCGACCAATCGGTGGTCTTCAAAGTCGCCTGACAGCCAGTCAACGCGATCAGCGCCGCGCAGAACAGCTGGATCAGGGGCCTCGACTTCATGGCCCGCAGCCTAGCACCGGGTGCAGGTGCGTGCGGCGCCAACGCATGCGCTCGGAATTTCGTGGTCAACATCGGGGTGGATCGGCTAATGGTCTCGCTGTACGAGATCCGAGTCGATCGGCGAGAGAAGCGAAGCGAATGATCCGACCTAACGACACGCTCAGCGGGCTTCGATGGCTAGCCCGTTGCGATTGAGGCAAAGGTCGGATGCCGTCGGTTGCGGAATATCCAAATATCGCGAACGTCGGTGCCGAGTGATCCGGCTCGAGATATCGGGGCCCGATCGAAATGGGTAAACGGCCAACCAAGCGGGCAAGCTCGTGGCTCGCGAAGCCGAGGCAATTTGACCCGAGTCTGGAGCAGTTCATGCGAGTAGGTCCGTTCGCCCTGATGCCGATTTTCCTTCTGGTGGCATCGGCTTCCGCACAGGTCGGTGGCGCACCTACAGCCGACCCGGGTCAGCTCGCGGTGCTGGCTCCGCACCTCGCGAAGATCCTGCAAATCGCCGCCGTGGATCCCGTTCTCGCGGTTGCGATCGTGCCCGACCCGTGGATCGACTCCCTGGTCGAAGGCGCCCTCGCGGTCGAGGCCGAAGTCGCCGTGCGACCGCCCCATGCCGACCCACCGAAGCAATGGCCGATCGGCCCCTGGCCCACGCCGGTTTCGCTTGCCGGAACGATCGAAGCGGTCGATGTGGGCTCCGTGGTGGCGCTCTACCAGGAGCTGAAGCCTCGCCTCGCTGGGCGTTGCCGGCAGCGCGGGGCATCCCTGGCAGCTTGCGATCGCGCGATGCGCGTATCGGGCTCGATGCTGTCGGCCCGCTCGGTGCTCGCGCGGGCGGCCGACGGGTCGACGTCGCCGATCACCCCAACCCAACGCGAACTCGCTCGCCTCGGAGTGCCCGTGGTGACCGCGCTGCGCGATCAGATTCAGCTGCTGGGGATCGCGCTGTGGGGCCCATCGTGGGGTGCGGGCAGATGATGCGCCGTGCGCTCAGTTCTCGAATTCGAAGATCACGTCCGCGCCGATCTCATCGTCGGTCGAAACGGTGCTCTCGACGCTCCAGTTTGGCGTCAACTCGTACTCGGCCCTGAGTTCGTCCTCGCCTTCGTCACCAAAACCGTGCTCGTAGTAGAGGAACAGGCTCTCGCCGACGTACTTCCCGACACCCGCGCGCACCTCGGACTCCTCCCCTTCGCCCTCCATCCGCACGTCGAGCAGGTCGACCGGAAGCGAACCGCCAAACAAGCGCTCGAATTCGCTCAGCGCGGCCCCCGCCGCGATCTGCGCCGCGACCGCGTCGAGCGCGGGCTGTTCTCCAGCGCCGACGCCGGCTGCGGGCCGACCCAGAATCAGGTAGGAGGCGATGTCCGTCTCCGAGAGTTCGGGCTCGCTTTCGAAGCGCAGCGTGGGCTCCGAGAGGCGACCTTCCAGCAACGCAAAGATTCGCGCCCCGCGAACCTTGTGCTCTGCGCGGACATCGAGCACCGGGTCGACTTCCGCCGCGCCATCGAGAATGGCCTCGCCTCGGTCGATCCGGAAGCGGCGCCCGTAGATCACATAGGTGCCGCGCACCGTCTTGAAATCGCCACTCAGTAAAAGCGGAAGCCCCGGATCCTTCCGGGCCACGAGATCCCCCTGGAGTTCGACTTCCGCTCCGCGCCCGCGGGCCCACGAATTCCGGCGCACGCCGACCTCGATGTCCAGACGAAGGGCATCGAACAACGCCGGGGCCAACTCGCCCTCGCGCAGTTCGGTGTCGGCCTCGCTCCCGTCCGAGCTGAGCACTCGAATCTCCTTGAACTCGCTGGAGTCGGGCTCCGGTATCTGCACCCGCAGGCCACCGAGTTCGAGTCTGCCGCGAAGTTCGGGGGCGTCAGCCGTTCCCTTGAGGTCGACGGGGCCGTCGAGCGTTCCCTTTACCAGACGCGGGACGTCGACCGCGTAATTCTCGAAGACGAGGTGGAGGTCGATCTCGCGCGGGCGCCCCCCGGAGAGCCCGAGCTTTCCGGTGCCACGGAGGCGCGATTGATCCTCACCGATCTGAAACGCCTCCAACTGGATCTGCTCGCCGGCCAGACTCGCGCGCGCCATGATCGGCGACAACGCCTGCCCGCCAAGCGCCCGCAACACCACTGCGCCCTGGTCGAGCGCAAGCCGGCCGGAGACGTTCGCCGGAAATGGCCCACCCGTCGCGCGCAGCTCTGCGGTCAACGAGCCGGCCAACCGGGAAACTGCGGGCGGCAGAAAACGCGCGAGCGACGCGAGTTCGAACCCATCTGCGCGCAACTCCAGCTCGGTTCGAGGATCGTCGAGCAACGCTGCGGGGTCCGACAGGATTCGGCTCGCGGGCAACGAGGCATCGGCATCGAGAGCGGCTCTACCCTGATACGTCCAGTGACTGTGGACCTGCACCACCGACGTTGCGGTTTCGATCCCGGTCTCGATGCGATCGAATACCAGCTCACCGATTCGCGCGTCGGACCAGCGAAGCTCACCCGCGAGATTCGGGTCCGCGATCGGACCCTCCCATGCGAGATGGCCGTCGACCCGGCCCGTCACTTCTACTGCGGCGGCGGGTGCGCCGAGTGCAGTCGCGATTTGCGACAAGCGGGCCACGTCGAGGTTCGGAAACTCCAGGCGAAGATCGTCTGCAGCGCTCGCGGAAACCCAACCGGAGATCAACAACCGCTGGTCTTCCAGCGCCAGGTCGAAGTCCTCGAAGGCGACGCCGCCGCGGTCTGCGCGCAGCCGCGAACCCGGTGCAACGCGGAGCGAGAGGAAGCCGCCACTCAGCGCGAACGCCTCGACCTTCACGGCTCGACTGTCGGCGGTTTCGAGGGCACACTGGAGCGCTCCGAGCTGCGTATCCGCCCAGCGCAGCGCTTCCACCGAGGCAGTCAAT
>JAHEEJ010000125.1 GCA_024640705.1 Deltaproteobacteria bacterium | reverse complement strand
TGGTGGTGTAGATGTCGATCTACGAACGATCACTCGCGGATCGAACGTCCACCAGGGATTCGTGGAACGTTCCGCTCCCACCGAGGTCTGTGGTCTGCTGTGACGTCAAGTCGTTGACGCCGGTGGATTCGGATGCGTCGTTTTCCCAGTAGATGCCCTGTACGACGACGAGTCCGGGCTGCGTATCTTCTGAAATCACGAGCGTGCGTTGATTGCGTCCACGTCCGTTGAAAATTTCGACTCTCTCACCCGCTTTCAAATCGCGGGCGTCGGCGTCCTGGGGATGCATCATCACCGTGCCGATCTCCCCAGGGAACCGCTCGCCGAAGGTCGAATTCAACAGGCCCGACATCGGGGGCGTGATCAACCGGAGGGGAAAGCGCGCTTTGAGTTCTGCGTCTGCGAATTCGCGGCTCGGAAGAACTCGCGGAATGGCGGGCTCGACCTGCTGCGGCGCGAATTGGAAGAGCCCTCTTTCGAACCGGGAGTAGTCCCCTGCTGATGCGAGATTGACGGACGTGACGATTACGCCCGGTTGGAGGCCCTCCTTTCGGATGGCGTCGGGGAGCCCTCGCAGGGTGCCGATGTAACCGTCGAGGCGTTCACCGATCGTCTGGCGAAACGGTTCACCGTCGTAGCCCATCTTTTCGGCGAGGCGCTGAAACAAGTCGAAGTTGCTCAGCGCTTCTCCGCGGGCGGGAATCACCGGTTCCACCCGGCCCATCTGGAACTGCCCGTAGCCCGTATACACGTCGCAATTCTCGAACGAGGTGGTGGCCGGGAGCAGCAGGTCCGCGTAGCGGGCGGTGGGTGTCAGGAACTGCTCGTGCACGACGGTAAACAGATCCTCTCGCGCCAATCCCTTGCGCACCTGGCTCGCGTCCGGCGCGACGCTCAACGGGTTGCTGCTGTAGACGAACAAGGCCTTCACGGGCGGCGTGAGCTTCGTGAGCGCATCCCCGAGCTGCACCATGTTGATCGATCGCGTTGGCTTTTCGAGCAACTGGGGGAATTCGAGCCGGCTCGAATCCCCAGAGAAAGCCGAGCTCATCAGCAGCGCCCCCCGTCCGACCTTTCCGTCGAACAGGCCCAGGGCCGCGGCCAGGCAGGAAATCGCCCGCACCGACATGGCGCCGGTCGTGTTGCGCGTGATCCCGATGCCGATCCGGATGAAGGTCTTCGGACGCTCGGCGATGAGCGCGACCAGTGCATCGAACTGCTTCCGACTCAATCCGGTGTCTTCCACGAGAGCATCGATCGAGTGTTGATTCAGTGACGCCGCCAATTCATCGAAGCCCTCGGTGTATTGCTCGATGAATTTTCGATCCAAACGGTCCTGGTCGAGGAATTGCTTCAAGAGGCCCAGAGCGAGCGCCGCATCCCCACCGGGCCGAACCCGAAGGTGGAAGTCCGCCGCCTTTGCGGTCGCATTCCGATACGGATCGATCACCACGAGCTTCGCGCCCCGCCGTCGGGCTTGCGTGACAAAGGGCCAGAAGTGGACGTTCGTGACCTTGATGTCGATTCCCCAGGCCAGAATCAGATCGGCATCCGATGCCTTTTCGGGTGGACTTCCGGGGAGAGATCCACAGTGCGCCGCCCAGGCTTCCTTGGCCGCGCTGGAACAGATGGTCTGCATCAACCGGGAGGCCCCGTAGCGGTGAAAGAACGGATACCCCGCCCAGCGCGCTACCGCGCCCATGTTGCCCGCATAGCAATAAGGCAACAGCGCTTCGCCGCCGTGTTCCCGCTTGATCTCGGTCAGGCGTGACGCCAGGAGCTCCAGCGCTTCGTCCCAGGAGACCTGCTCGAAACGAGCATCTCCCTTCGCGCCTGTTCGAACCTGTGGAAACAACACGCGCTCATCGGATTGAACGCGGTGGTGATAGGTCCGGACCTTCTTGCAGAGAAATCCCCGGGTAAACGGGTGATCGGCATCTCCGTCGAGTCGGATGATCTTGCCACCTTCCAAGGTCGCCGTGATGCCGCAGGCATCCGGGCAGTCCAAAGGGCAGATGGTCTTGCGTTTTTCCATGACCCGTTCCACTTGATCGGTCGGCGTCTCTCCAGCTCGCCGAGAACTCGAGATATAACACCGACTGGACTCCAACGGGTGGGAATAATTCCCCTCGGCCTAACTGATTACCGGGCCGAATCATGGACGGGCTTCCAGCCTTTTTTGTTTCCAGCGGGAAAGCTCCCGTGGTGGGATCGCCGGCCAGTCAGATGGAGTGTGGAAAGGTGATCGTGGTCGAGATGCAGGGTAGGGTGAGTCGAATGTGGCGGGTGAAGACGGCACGGATGAGAGCTGCGTTCGGGGTGCTGGGACTGCTCGCGCGGTTGTTTCCGATTTCCGCACTCGCTCAGCTCGCGGCTGGAGGGAAGCTGTTACCGTCTGTGCCATCGCCTCTCGCCGGGAGTGCCGCTCCGGTCGCAATCGATGGCGATCTGGCCGTCGCCGGGACCGAAGAATGTATTTGCGGATGATCGGAAGGGATGAGCCCGCGCAGTTCCAGGGCGTATGATTCGCTACGCCCCACCGGCAGGGGCTACTCTGGCCGGGTCGGTTTGGGTCTTGATGCTGCTTTTCCGGTTACGCGAGTGAATCCGGCCGTCAGAGCAGCGGCGCTAGGAGGGGTCATTTGGCACCTTTTGCTTCGGGCCGGCGTGCGGCCCGAATTCTTTCTGTGCGCGGAAAGTCGAGAGACGTAGCGAAACGGGTCGATGTCGCTGCTTGCTGATGCTCTCCTGCTCGCCTTCGGCATCGGGTTGCTGATTGCCGGTGGCGAATCGATGGTGCGCGGTGCCGCGGCGCTCGCGCGGCAGCTCGGTGTTCCGCCGCTCGTGGTGGGCCTCACGGTGGTGGCGTTTGGGACGAGTGCACCCGAACTCGCCGTAAATGTCACGGCGGCAATTCGCGGCGATGGCGCGATTGCGTTTGGCAACCTGATCGGATCCAACCTAGCGAACGTCGGACTCATCCTCGCCGGTGCGGCGCTCGTCCGGAAACTCACGGTTCACAGCACGGTCATCACGCGAGAGATTCCGATGATGCTCGTCGCGAGCGCAGCGGCGTTGATCATGGGCTTCGACGCGCTGAGAATGGAGCCGGTCTCGCAATACGACCGCGCCGAAGGCCTGCTGTTGCTGTTGTTCTTCGGAATCTTTCTCTACTACACGATTGCGGAAACCGTCCGGAAGCGCGCGACGGATTCGTTCGTGCAGCAGGTTCGCGGCCACAAGGTCGGTGTGCGAATGGAATCGCTCGGCGCGAGTGTGGGCCTCGTCGCTCTCGGAATCGTGGTCCTGGCCCTGGGGGGTCATTTCACGGTCGTCGGTGCGGTAGGTCTCGCGGAAATGCTCGGCGCTCCGAAGAGCCTGATCGGGCTCACCGTCGTGGCGATCGGCACGAGTCTGCCAGAGCTCAGCGCGAGCATGCTGGCCGCGCGGAAGGGCGAGGCCGACCTCGCCGTGGGCAATGTCATCGGATCGAACATCTTCAATCTGCTCTTCGTCTTCGGCGTGACGTCGGTGATTCAGCCGGTTCCCGTGCCCACCCGAGGCTACGCCGATCTCGTCGCCATGTTCGTGTTTGGAGTGGCTCTGCTGGTTCTTTCGCTGGGCCGAAAGCGGATCACGCGGCTTGACGGTGCGGCGCTCATTTTCGCGTACCTGGCCTACATCGCCTGGCGAGCCCTTTGAAGACACCGATGATCCATGCTGCACAGCGCAGCTCTACTGCGGAGGAGCGGTCAGGTTTTCGTCAGCGGTACTTCCAGGGAGTTGCCGCAGTTTTTACAGTAGGTGGCGTCTCGGTCGTGGCCTTCGCTCAGGCAGCCGGGGCAGGTACGTGTCGTGATCTTTCTAGCGGCGGCGGCACCTTCGACGATTTCAGCGGTGACGATGCCCGTTGGTACCGCGATGATGCTGTAGCCGAGGATCATCACGATCGAGGCGAGCAGTTTGCCCGATACCGTGACCGGTGCCATGTCTCCGTAGCCGACCGTGGTCATCGTCACGATCGACCAGTAGATCGCCGCGGGAATGCTCGTGAAGCCGCTTTCTTCGCCTTCGATCAGGTACATCGCCGAGCCGAGAATCGTGACCAGGATGACGATCGTTCCGAGGAACACCGTAATCTTGTGGCGGCTCGACGACAGCGCGTTGCGCAAGACGCTGGCTTCGCCGAGGAATTGCCCGAGTTTGAACACCCGGAAGATCCGCAGCAGCCGCAGCCCGCGGATGACGATCATCGATTGTGCGCCTGGAATCAGCAGACTCAAATAGGTCGGCAGGATCGCGAGCAGATCGACGATGCCGAAGAAGCTGCGCGCGTAGCGGAGCGGGTGCGGCGAACAGATCAGGCGTAGCAGGTACTCGACGCTGAACAGCAGGGTGAATGCCCATTCCACACGGTTGAGCAGTTGGCCGTGTTGGCT
Source organism: Deltaproteobacteria bacterium (assembly GCA_024640705.1). GTDB lineage: Bacteria > Myxococcota_A > UBA9160 > UBA9160 > SMWR01 > JACZVU01. The sequence goes on along the minus strand of JAHEEJ010000125.1, from coordinate 4,906 downwards.
GCGAAACGCGCTCACGCTGTCGAGCATGACCGCGAGGACGCTCAGGAGGATCGCCACCAGCAGGCCGACGTCGAAGGCCTTGCCGGCGGGGGTGTCGGCTTCGAAGATGATGACGCGGAGATTCTCGCGCCACGGGGCAAGCGGCGGATTTTCGAGCGGGCTGGCCATCGACCCCAATCCTATGGCGCTAGAGCCTCTCCGCCAACCACCACCGCGCATGGGCTACACTGGGCCCGCCTTGGCGCAATTCGAATCGGTTGACATCGTCGTGGGCACCATCATCGGGATCGCGTGCCTGCGCGGCTTCTTCCTGGGTCTGATCCGGGAGGCCTTCTCGCTCGCCTCGCTCGCGGCTGCCTACATGGTGGTTCGAGCCTTCGTGGGCCCCGTCGCCGATTGGGTCGGTGAAATCAGCGGTGGCCGGATCAACGAGGCGCTCGAGCCCTGGGTGGCCGGTGCGCTCCTGGTGCTCGTGACGATCGGAGCGGTGACAACCGTTGGGCGCATCGTCCGGCGCGGTGCTCGTGCGGTCGGGCTCGGCTTCGTAGACCGGGTCGGCGGTGGATTGCTCGGGGCGACCGAGGGTGTGTTGGTGGTCGTCCTGCTCATCATGCTGGTCGGTGACCGGATCGGCCGCGATCACCCTGCGATCGCAAATACCCGGACGTTGGCCGCGCTGGAGCAGATGGAATTGTTGGCCAGCGAAGCGACGCCGGCGGAAGTCGACGTGGCGAGCCCGCCGAAGTCGAACTGACCGGCGGCTTCAGGCAGGCTCGACCCAGCGGCCGCATTCTCGAATCAGTTCTACCAGTCGATCGTCGGCCGTATCGTCCTGAATGTTGCGCACGACGAGATCCTTGCCGACGTAGAGGTTGACGCGGCCGGGTCCAGAGCCCACGTAACCGAAGTCGGCGTCTGCCATTTCGCCCGGACCGTTCACGATGCATCCCATGATCGCGATCTTGACGCCCACGAGGTGCCCCGTGCGCGCCTTGATGCGCTCTGTCGTCTCGACGAGATCGAAGAGCGTCCGGCCGCAGGAGGGACACGAGATGAACTCGGTGCGCGAGGTTCGCAGTCGCGCCCCCTGCAGGATGCGGTAGCTGAGATCGACGGCCCGCGCGGGCTCGTCAAATCCCTCGAGCGTGATTGCGTCGCCGATGCCGTCACACAGCGATGCGCCGAGCACCTGGGCTGCGCGAAGCACCGCGGTCTCGCCCGAGTCATCCGCGTGTCGCCGATGTCGGAGCACGATCGGCACATCCGATGCACCTCGCGTCTCGAGGCGGGCGGCGACGAGGCGAGCAGCGTGCACCGGGAGGTTCGACTCGACGGACACGAGGATTTCATCGAGTTCAGCCCGCTCGCTGGCTTCGAGCGCGCGGTCGAGTCGTTCGGAAATTTCTGAAATGTCCCCGCAGAGATTCCATTCGAGCGGAGTGAAAGATTCGGCGCAACGCTTCGCCGCTGCGTCGAGCAGTGCGCCGTCGCGTGCGGTAGCCGTACGGACCACCACGCGTGCGACACAAGCCGGCCAATGCGCGACCAGGTCTGGTGCGACGCAGACCGCTAGCGGGATCGACATTCCCGCATCGTGGATTGCGTCCGAAAAGACCTGCAGGGAGCGGACGCTGTTCGGGTCGGAGACGTGCACCGACACACCTTCACACATGAGGTCCGGGAATGTCTTGAGGTTGCGAACGAGCGCTTCGGCGGTGTGCTTTGGGTCTGATGGCACTGCGCCGAGATCGACCTCGACCCGCACCGGGTGGTTGCTGCCGATGTCGGTATCGGTCGGCCCCACGCTGCGGGTTACGCGTCGGTTGTGGGCGTAGGGGTCCGCGGTGAAGGGCGCGCCGGGATCGTCGACTTCCACCGCGACGTTCCAGTCCTCGGAACCAATCGATGCGATGGCCGAGGCGACCGGAATTTCTTGCTCCGGGGGCTCGGTGAGCGAAACGCGAATCGTATCCCCGATCCCGTCTGCGAGTAGGGCGCCAATTCCGATCGCGCTCTTGATGCGGCCGTCCTCGCCGTCGCCCGCCTCGGTGACGCCCACGTGAAACGGATAGCCGGGCTCGCCCGGCGAGCGCTCTGCGAGCCGCGTGGCGAGGAGCCGGTAGGCCTGCACGGCGACCTGCGTGTTGCTCGATTTCATGCTGAACACGATGTCGCGAAATCCCTCGGCCTCGCAGACGTCGACGAATTCGAGCGCGCTCTCCACCATCCCCGCCGGTGTGTCTCCGAAGCGATTCATGATCCGATCGGAAAGGGATCCGTGATTCGTGCCGATCCGGATTGCGCGGCCGAGTTCCTTGCAGCGCCGAACGAGCGGGCGGAATTTCTCTGCTACGCGCTCGATCTCTTCCGCGTAGGCGGCTTCCGTGTACTCGAGCACCGCGAATTTCTTCTTGTCGGCAAAATTTCCGGGATTGATTCGAATCTTCTCGACGTACTGTGCCGCGACCATCGCGGCATTTGGCGTGAAGTGAATGTCTGCGACCAGCGGAACGCGAACCTTTCGTCGATCGAGTTCTGCGCGGATGGCGGCGAGGTTTTCGGCATCGGTCAACGAGGGGGCGGTGATGCGAACGATTTCGCAGCCGACGGATGCGAGGAGTTCGGTCTGATCGGCCGTTCCCTGGGTGTCCCGGGTGTCGGTGGTCGTCATCGACTGGATCCGAATCGGATTCGAGCCGCCAATGCCCACGTCACCCACGCGCACCTCGCGGGTGCGGCGCCGATGGGGGACGAACGGATTTGCGAAATAGCAATGCGCCACTTCAGCTCCCTGCGATCAGCGTGTCGAGTCGTTCGAACGCGGCGTCGATCTTGCTCGGATCGCTGCCGCCCGCCTGGGCGAAATCCGGCCTTCCGCCGCCCTTGCCGCCTACGATGATCGCGACCTCGCGGATCATGTCGCCGGCTCGAAAGCGGCCGGTGAGGTCCTTGGTGACGCCGAGGGCGAGGGATACCTGGCCGTTCGTCTCGGCGGCCAGTAGAACGATCCCGCTTGTCAGCTGGCTCCGCAAGTCATCCACCATCCCGCGCAGCTCCTTGGCTTCTGCGCCCGCGACCCGGGTGGCGATCACCTGCACGCCGGCGATCTTCCGGGCGTCCTGGGTGAGATCCTTGGAGGCCTTGCCGCGCTGGGCCGACCGGAGCTGCTCGATCTCTCGCTCTGCGCTGCGGCGGTCTTCGAGAAGCTTCTCGATCCGTGCGGGGACTTCCGCCGCGGAAACCCTCAACAACTCCGACGCGTTTCGGAGCGTCTTTTCCTGATTGCGAAGGTGGCTCAGCGCGCCGAGGCCCGTGAGCGCCTCGATGCGCCGCACGCCCGAAGCGATGCCGGACTCGGACAGGACCTTGAGCAGGCCGATGTCTCCGGTCGCGCGGGCATGCGTGCCACCGCAGAGTTCCGTCGAGAAATCGCCGAACTGGACCACGCGCACGACGTCGCCGTATTTCTCGTCGAAGATCGCGACGGCCCCAGCCTCGATCGCCTCGGGGTACGACATTTCGCGCACGCTGCCCGGCGCGTTTCGCTCGATCCAACCGTTCGCGAGATCTTCGATCGCCTCGATCTGGCTGTCTTCGAGCGCTGCGTCGTGGGTGAAGTCGAAGCGCAGGCGATCGGGGCCAACCAGCGAGCCTTTCTGCATGGCCTGGTTTCCGAGCACGTTGCGCAGCGCCGCGTGCAGCAGATGGGTTCCGGAGTGGTTGCGGACCGTCGCCGCACGCGCTTCGGTGTCCACGCTCAGTTCGGCTTCGGTGTCGATGCGAAGCTCGCCCTCGGTGACCACGCCGCGGTGAACCACGAGCTGCAGCGCCGGGCGCTGGGTGTCGGTGATTTCGACGGCCCCTCCGGGCACGCGCAGTACACCTCGGTCGCCCACCTGTCCGCCGCTCTCGGCGTAGAAAGGGGTTTCGTCGACGACGATTTCCACCGCTTCGCCGCAGGTCGCGACTTCGCGGCTTTCACCATCGACCAGCAGCGCGCGGATCGTCGAAGTTCCGGTCAGGCTCGAATAGCCGCTGAAGCGTGTACTGATGTCGGATGCGAGCTGCCCGTAGATTTCGGCAACGCGTTCGTCGCCGCTTCCCTTCCATGCCGCGCGCGCTCTCTGTCGCTGCGCGGTCATCGCCGTGTTGAAGCCGACTTCGTCGATCTGCAGGTTCCGGCCTGACAGGATGTCTGCCGTCAGGTCGACCGGAAACCCGAAAGTGTCGTAGAGCTTGAAGACCGCCTCGCCCGGCAGCACCTTGGAGCCGCTTTTCTCGAGTGCGGCGATGTCTTCTTCGAGCCGAGCGAGACCCTTCGAGAGCGTCTCGAGGAAGCGCTCCTCTTCTCGCTTGATCCGGCCCGTGATGTAGGCGCGTCGATCGCGAAGCTCTGGATACGCGGAGGCCATCTCGTCGATCACTGCGTCGCCGACGTCGAACAAGAAGGGCCTTTCGACGCCCAGCAACACGCCATGGCGCGCAGCGCGGCGCAGCAGGCGGCGCAGCACATAACCCCGACCTTCGTTGCCGGGCAGGACACCATCGCCGATCAGGAAGACCAGCGCCCGAGCGTGGTCGGCGACGACGTTCATCGAGACGTCGTGCTCGGGATTTGCCCCTCGCTCGACCTTGGAGATCTGCTGAATTCGATCCATGATCCCGCGAAATAGATCGGTGTCGAAATTCGACGCAACGCCCTGGATGACCGACGCGAGGCGCTCGAGGCTCGCGCCCGTGTCGATGGACGGCTTTGGCAGCGGCGTCATGTCCCCCGCCGCGTTTCGATCGAACTGCATGAAGACGAGGTTCCAGATCTCGAGCCACCGCCCGCAATCGCAGGAGGGATCGCAGCGATCGCTCTTGCAATGGCTGTTTACGCCGAAATCGATGTGAATTTCCGCAC
>JAHEEJ010000449.1 GCA_024640705.1 Deltaproteobacteria bacterium | reverse complement strand
GCTCGACTTCCAGTTTGATGGATAGCACGCGCACATCTGCGCGGCCGATCCAGTCGGGATTGATCCGGATGGCGTCTTTTTCGGTGGTGATCCACAGCGGGGCGTTGCGATAGAGGTACCGCACGTCTCTCGGGCCGTAGCGGTGGTGGTCCCTGAAGTTTCGCTCCGTGACGACCTGGGCACCGAGCTGTTCGACCGTGTTGCGCAGAGAGGTGGGTCGGGCGAGTCCGGAAATCAGGCCGACGGCCGCGCCGTTCAACACCTCGGGAGACTCGCCTTCGCCGCCTCTCAGGGGCCGGACGGAAACCGGCCGCCGATGGGCCGCAAACCGGAATCCTCCCGAACCGAAGCGCCCGAGATCTCCCGCATCCTTGCCACGCAGCGGGCCATCGATCACACCGACAGCGTGCGCGCTACGCAGTGCTCGAATCGGCTCTCGAAGGGGGCCGCAGGGCAACAGCCAGCGATTGCCGAAACCGGACTGGCCGTCGATCGCAACGACATCCACGTCGCGATCCAACGCGTGACACTGAAATCCGTCTTCGACAACGAGAACCTCCGCGCCGAATGCGGAGGATGCGCGCACGCCGACGTGAAAACGATCCCGTCCGGTGAGGATCGGCACCCCTGGAGAGTGCGCGGCGAGAATCATCGCAGAGGCGCCCGCGAGTTCGACGCGGCTCTTGACATAGCGGCCGTCCGAGACGACGAGCACCGCATCGCGCCCGCGCAGCGCCCGACTCACCCCACGCGCCGCCAATGCAACCCGGTGGCCGCGGCGATGCAGCGCATTCGCGATCCAGGCCGCGGTCAGGGTTGCGCTCTCGCACCCTCTCACGAGGCTGCCGGCACTGACGACGCGCATCGGTAGCGCTCGCGGATGCAGCGCTCCGCGCGCGTAGAGCGCGCGGCTCAGCAGGGTGCCCGCACCGAAGAGTCCGGCTGCGGGAGCGAGCGAGAATCGCGCCGCGGCCCGCCAAAGCGATGCTTCGCCCTCGTCGAGCCACATTGCCCGATCCCTCAACGTTCAACCGTACTCGCGGCCGGCCGGCCGGCGATCCCCATCAATGGATGTTTTCGCGCCGGCCCGCGCCGAGCCCCCGCTATTTCTTGTTGTATTGAGCGATGATCAGATCGGTGATGTCGAGGGCTTCCCGGGTGTAGATCACACCGGCGGCGCCTCGCTGCAAGATCAGGGTGAATCCCTGATCGCGGCCCGTTTCATTGATGATGTCCCGCAACTTGTTGAGCAGCGGTTCCTGAATCCGGAATTTGTCGACCTTGAGCTGGCCCTCGATCTCCTTGACCTTGTTCTCGATCTGGTTGCGCACTTCCGCCATGTCGAGCTGCTTCTGGAAGAGGGACTCGTCGGAAAGAACGAACTTCTTCGCCTTGAGGTCTTCATCCAGCGCCTGGTAGCGCTCGTAGAGCGGCGCAACCTGGGCCTCGGCTTCGCGTTGCTTGCGCGCCATCTCCTCTCGCGCGGCCTTGCCATCCTCGGTGGAACTGATCGCCTGATCGAGATCGACCACTCCGATCTTGATCGGCTCGTCTTGCGCTGCCGTCCCGATGACGAGCAGAGCAAGCGCCCCTAGTGCAACCACTGCGTTGTGAACTTTCATGATCTCGCTCCTCTCATATCTTTGCGTGCGGCTCGAATGCGAATCGGGTTCAGAGACCCCGGCCGCCCACGGAAAATTCGAATACCGGCGACTTGTCCTGCGATGTGGGGTCCAGGGGAAATCCCAAAATGACCGCCAGCGGCCCGAAGGGTGAAAACCACAATACACCAGCTCCCGTTCCCCAGCGCCACTCCGTCAGATCGAGCATGTTATCACCTTCCGAGAACGCGTTTCCGGCGTCCAGGAAGACGACCCCCTCGAGTCCCAGGGTATCTGAAATCGGGAATCGATAATCGATGCTCGAAGTGATGAATTTGTTCCCGCCGATCACGTCGGTTTCGTCCAGATCGGCGAAATCGTCGATGTCCTTGGCGTCGATGTCGTTGCAGAGGCCGTTCTTGTTGCCCCCAAACGCCTTCACGCCCTTCGGCGCGCAGGAGCCGCCTCCGTACCCGGGGATGTAGCCAACCGGTTGAAACAACGGGCCGACCTTGCCATCACCGAAGTCGAAATAGCGTTTTCGCAGCCTGGGGCGCCTGGGTCCTACCGAGCGCGCCTTGAACCCCCTCAGCTGAAACTGGCCCAGCCCCCCGAGGAAGTACCGCTCGCTCAGCGGAAGGGTGCTCTCGGTGTCGATCTGGTCGAGCGAGCGCACCTGGTTGTCTCCTGAATAGATTTCGCTGATTCCCGTCGGAATCTGCCAATTGAAGTCGGAGAGTTGATTCAGCGAGAGCGCGTATCCCACGCTGGTCCGAACCGAGAACGCGGACCGATCCAGCAGCCACGAGGGCGCGGGGATGTAGTAGCTGCCCCTCCCCTCGAGGCGCAGATACTTGGTAAAACCACCCAGGCCCGCAAATTCGATCGCCCCGTTCAGCTCGTAGCCTTCGGTGGGAGACATGCGGTCGTTGCGGTAGTCGGCGACGAAGTTGAGCCCGCCCGAGCTCGTGAGTTCCGATCCGCCCAGGATTTCGCGAAAGATGATCGCCGCGGTGTCGACGTTCGAGTTCTGGTCGATCTTCCGGCTCCGAATGCTGT
>JAHEEJ010000448.1 GCA_024640705.1 Deltaproteobacteria bacterium | reverse complement strand
TTCTCGTTCGACCGCTTCATCCGTACCACCGATCCGGATCACAAGCGCGTCGTTCAGGAGATCCTGCAAAAAGTCTACGATGCGGGAGAGATCTACTTCCAGGAATACGAGGGCTTGTACTGTGTGGGCTGCGAGCGATTCCTGACGGACCGCGACATCGAAGACGGACTCTGTCGCGATCACGAGCGCGCACCCGAGAAGCGCAACGAATCGAATTACTTTCTGCGCATCACCGCCCACTTCGATTGGTTGGCCAACCACATCCAGGAACATCCGGATTTCATTCGACCGGAGCGCTACAAGAACGAGACCCTCGCGATGCTCCGCGAAGAGAGCGGGCTCGGCGATCTCTGCATCTCGCGACCGAAAGAGCGGCTCGAGTGGGGGATCGAACTCCCCTTCGACGCCAATTACGTCTGCTACGTCTGGTTCGACGCGCTGATCAACTACCTGACGGGGATCGGCTACCCGGACGGGCCGGACTTCGAGCGCTATTGGGGCGTGGCCGAGCATTTCGTCGCCAAGGACATCCTCAAACCGCACGCGATCTTCTGGCCGATCATGCTCAAGACGATGGGCCTGCCCGTCTACCAACACCTCAACGTGCACGGATACTGGAACGTCGAGGGGCGCAAGATCTCCAAATCCCTCGGCAACATGGTCTCTCCGATCGCGATGAAGGAGCGCTACGGCTTCGACGCGTTCCGCTACTTCCTGCTGCGCGAAATGGTCTTCGGGCTCGACTCGACCTTCAGCGAAGTCGCGCTGATCCGCCGAATCAACGCCGACCTCGCGAACAACCTCGGGAATCTCGTGAGCCGCACGCTCAACATGACGGCCCGCTTCGCGGGTGGCGCCGTCCCCAAGTCGGGCGAAGCGGACGATCTCGAGCGCGAGATCCAGGCGGCGGCTCCCGAAACCGCCGCGCGCGTCGATCAATCGATCCGAGTTTACGAGTTTCACCGCGCGCTGGAGGCGATCTTCGAATTCCTCGATCGCGTCAACCGCTACCTGGAAACCCGCGCACCCTGGAAGGCCGCCAAGGATCCCGCAAACGCCGACCTGGTCGCGACGACGCTCTACACCAGCTGCGAGTCGCTGCGCGTGATCGCACTGCTGCTCGCGCCGTTCGTTCCGGATACCGCGCAGGAGATCCTCGGTCGACTCGGGATCCCCGACGCGCTGAAGACGGCCCGGCTTCCCGACGACGCCGGACGTTGGGGAGTGCTCGAGCCCGGAACCGCGACCACCAAGGGCGCCGCGCTCTTTCCCCGGATCGAAGTCCCCGAAGAGGCCGACTAGCCGTGTGGCTCGACAGCCACTGCCATCTGGTGGCGGGTGAATTCGACCTCGACCGCGCCGCCACACTCGATCGCGCCTGCGAAGCCGGCGTCGACACCTTCATTGCGATCGGTTCGGGTTACGGGATTGCGGGCAATGCGCGGGCCGTGGAACTGGCCGCCGCGGATCCGCGCGTGTTTGCAACGGTGGGCGTGCACCCCCACGAAGCCAAAGAATTCGACGACGAAGCCCGCACACTGCTCGAAGAACTGATCGCTCGACCGCGCGTCGTCGCCGTCGGAGAGTGCGGACTCGATTACCACTACATGAACTCGGAGCGCGAAGTACAGCGCGCGGTCTTCGCCGAGCAGGCCGCCACCGCGCGCTCGAGGCGAATGCCCGCCACCATCCACGTGCGCGGCGACGAACCCAACGCGTTCGAAGAGTTGCTCGACATCTGGCAGACGGAAACGCGGGGCGAAGTCGAAGGTGTGCTCCACTGCTACACGGGAACCCTCGAGTTCGCGCGGCGCGCGATCGAAGCCGGCTTCTACATCTCTTTCTCGGGCATTCTCACCTTCAAGAACGATCGCGGGCTCCGGGAGGTCGCGAAGGCGCTGCCGCTCGAACGCCTGATGATCGAAACCGACGCGCCGCTGCTCGCGCCACAGGGCTTTCGCGGCAAGCGCAACGAGCCCGCCCACGTCGCTCTGGTCGGAGAGGTGCTTGCGGCGCTCTTCGAGATGCCCGCCGAAGAGATCGCGCGCGCCACCAGCGAGAACGCGCGAACCCTCTTTCGGCTGGCGGACGCTTGAGCGATGCGTGCCGAAGCCACAGCGATTCTCGAACTCGCCGAACGCCTCGCGCGCGAGGCGGGCCGGATCCAGCGCAAAAACTACGAGGGCGAGTTCGAGATCCAGACCAAGAGCGCCGTCATCGACCTCGTCACGGATGTCGACCGGGCCTGCGAGCGACTCATCGTCGAAGGGATCCAGACCCAACGCCCTGGGGACGCAATCCTCGCCGAAGAGGGAGGCGGAACCGACACCCCCGGCGCGAGCTGGCGCTGGGTGATCGACCCGCTCGACGGCACCACCAACTACGCCCACGGCTATCCGCGCTTCTGCGTTTCGATCGGCGTCGAGCACCGGGGCGTCGCAACGGTGGGCGTCGTCTATGACCCGCTGCTCGACGAACTCTTCTCGGCGGTGCGCGGCCGCGGCGCCGCATTGAACGGCCGTCCGCTACGGGTGAGCGCGGAAGCCCGTCTCGACCACGCGATGCTCTCGACCGGCTTCGCGTACGACGTGCACAGCTCGACCGACGACAACCTCGACCACTTTGCGGCTTTTGCGAAATCCGTCCAGGCGATTCGGCGCGACGGCAGCG
>JAHEEJ010000447.1 GCA_024640705.1 Deltaproteobacteria bacterium | reverse complement strand
CGTGTAGCGCTTGAGGATCTGGGAAGAGCGGAATCCCTCCTCGAATGCCTGCTCCAGATCCTCCGTGCGGACGTCCTCACACAAACATACGTACCCTCGTGTCGGAACGTCGGGAAGAACCGTGGCGGGTATTGTCGCATCGGCACCGGCCTCACCGCGCCCCGCCCGTTCACCGCTCTGTTCCGCTTCTGAGAGCGAGATCCCCGGATCGAGGACCTCACCCACGCCGACCGGTGCGGTGGTCAGCGGCAGCTCGGCCGCCATCCGCAGCAGGCTGTCGCGAGGCGACAGCCCGAGCGCCGCCACTACGGTGTCGCAGGAGATGCGACGCTCGCCCGACGACGCGGTCTGCACCTGCACGCTCCGAACCTGCTTGCGTCCACGCACTCGAACGAGCGTGGCACCCGCAAGCACCTCGACACCGTCGGGCACGCAGGCCGCGAGTTCGGTGGGGACGAGAACCGCCGCAATCTCGACACCCAGGTTGCGAAGCGTCGCGAGATGATCGAGCCCCTCCCGCGTGGTGCTGAGCACGACAGCGCGCTTGCCGGGCGCAATGCCGTGGACACCCGCCAGACGCGCGGCACCCCGCGCGAGGAACACGCCGGGCACGTCGCTGCCCTCGAAGACCGCGTGGGCCTCGACCGCACCGGTCGCGACGATGATCCGGCCGGGGTGCACCTGCAGCAGCTCGTCGGCGGTGACGATCGGCACGAGGCCGCCCTCGTAGACGCCGATGGCCACCGCGCGCTCGAATACCTGCACCCGCTCATCCGCGCGCACCGCCGCAGCGAGCGCTTCGATGCGATCACGGGTGGGGCCCGTTGCGACCTTCTCGCCGATCGCGTGCTCGTCGCACAAGACGACCGAATCGCCGCGTCCTGCAGCGGCGGCGGCGGCGGCCAGCCCCGCGACGCCCGCGCCGATGACGAGGGTTTCCGGATGCAGATGACGCGCGGGCTTTGGCGCCGGCGCTTGATCCAGCGGCAGCGCGCCGAGCCCCGTCGATTTCCGGACCACTTTTTCGAAGATGGGCCAGCTGAAGCGCGGCTTGATGAAGGCCTTGTGATAGAAGCCGACCGGCATCAACGCGTGCAAATAGTCGTTGATGGCGAGTACGTCGAGTTCAGCCGAGGGGCGACCGGTCTCGCGCTTGACGGTCATCCCGTCGCGCGCGGGCGTGCAGCAGGAGCGCACCGCGGGCGTGCCGTCGACATTGATCAGGCAGTTGGGGCAGTCGCCGGTCATGCAGTAGAGGCCGCGGCGCCGGTGCGACTTGTGGCTGCGATTGAAGGTGCGCACGCCGTCGCGATACAGCGCGGAAGCGACGGTGTCACCGTCTCGAATGGGCACCTGTCGGCCCTCGAATTCGAACGTGCCGCTCACGCGGAGCCCGCGGAGTCGAGGATCTGGTTCGTGACGGTATCGCGCGTGATCGTGAACCAGCGCCGGCAGCCATAGGCGTGGAACCAACGCTCCCGCTGCGGCCCCGGCGCGTTGTCGTTCAGATACACGCGGGCGAAATCGTGCTCCAGGTCAGGGGACTCGAGTTCACGAACTTCCCCGCCAAAGCCAAACTCCGAGAACTCCCGGAGCCCGCAGTGCGGGCAGGGAATCTGTAGACCCACCGGCAAGAACCTCCATCGAGCCGCGCCGCCATTGCAACCCAATGGCGATCAGATGTCGCGGGTCATCTCATCGTAGAACTTGACGTAGTCGTTCTTCTCATCACCGGCCAGGAACTGGATCGCCGCCCGCGGGTGAAGATTCATCTGCCCGGTCATGTTGTAGGGGATCAGCGGCCCCCAATCGAGCTTGTCCCGCAGCGGAACGATACGGTCGCGCAGCAGCTCGTACACCGGACGCAGCGAGAACTTCGGATTGCGCAGGAAACCGAGTAGCAGTTCCATCGGACAGTTCCCCGCCCCGCGCCCCATCCCCAGCATCGTCGCATCGACCCGATTCGCACCGAGGATGATCGCCTCGATCGTATTCGCAAAGGCGAGCTGCATGTTGTTGTGCGCGTGCATGCCGATTTCCTTGCCCGTACCCTCCATCGCCTTCGCATACTTGTTGTAGAGCATGTCGATCTGCTCGCGATACAGGTGGCCAAAGCTATCCACGATGACCATGGTGCCGGCAGGTGAAGGCGCGATCGCTTCGAGCACCGTGTCGATCTCGGTCTCGGTGATGCCCGATACAGCCATCAGGTTCGCGGCGGTTTCGTAACCCAGGTTGTGGGCGTGCTCGATCATCTGCAACGCTTCGGAAACCTGGTGCGCGTAGAATGCGACCCGGACCATGTCGACCACGCTTTCACTCCGCGGGACGATCTGTTCCTTCCAATCGCTCTTCTCGGCATCCGCCATGACGGAGATCTTGAGGCCGGTCGCTTCGTCGTCGTGCCCACCGATCACCCGGTTCAGATCTTCTTCATCGCAGAACTTCCACGGCCCGAATTCCTGCTTGGAGAACAGCCGGGGCGAATTCTTGTATCCGATTTCCATGTAGTCGATGCCCGCGGCGAGACAGGTGTCGTACACGGCGCGGACCATGTCGTCGGCAAACTGATGGCTGTTGACCAGGCCTCCATCGCGAATCGTGCAGTCGAGAACCTTGAGTTCGGAGCGATAGGTGATCCAGGGGGCTTTGCTGCTCATATTTTTCAGACCTTTCCCGCCAAG
>JAHEEJ010000124.1 GCA_024640705.1 Deltaproteobacteria bacterium | reverse complement strand
GAGGTGCCACTCTAACCCGGACTCCATCGCAGTTGGCTCGGTCCGCAGTATTCCGGCGACTGCTAGTGGATCGCGCCGGGTTCTCGGAGCATGAACTCCGCGATTCGCGCGTCGAACTCGATGCCGCTCTCGGTCACGAGTTGGTAGGTCCCTTCCATCGATCCGAATGGCGTCGGAAGCGGGCAACCCGAGGTGTACTCGAAGGACTGTCCCGGTTCGATCACCGGTTGCTCGCCGACCACGCCGGGGCCGCGGACTTCTTCGATCCTCCCCGTCGCATCGCGGATCACCCAGTGGCGCGAAAGCAACTGCACGGTCTCCGGCCCCTCGTTCGAAACGCGGATGGTGTAGAGGAAGAACCAGTGCGCCGGCTCAGCGTGCTCCGGCGCGTAGCGCGCCTTCACCTCGACGCGGATACCCTCGGTGATGGCTTCTGATGTGGTCACGAAAACTCCCGCCTCGATTTGGATACCGCGCCTCTGACTCTATGGTCGTTGCTTCAACCCGTCCAGCGCAGCGCCCGAATCTTTTGAAGCCGAGCTAGGCTCCGCGCGTGTCCGCATCACGGCAACCGACTGAGAACGGCTGGGTATTCGGTTATGGATCCCTCGTCTGGCGTCCCGCGTTTCCATTCCTGGAGCGGCGGCCCGGCTACATCCGCGGCTGGGCGCGGCGCTTCTGGCAGGGTTCGACCGATCACCGGGGCGTTCCAGAGGCGCCCGGGCGGGTCGTGACGCTGATTCCCGCACCGCGGCACTGCTGCTGGGGGGTCGCCTACCGCGTGGCTTCCGACGCGTGGGAGCAGGTGATCGAGACCCTCGACCACCGGGAGCGCGGCGGCTTCGACCGAAAGCGCGTGACCGTCGAGTTTCGCGACTCCGACCAGGCGCCGGTCGCAGCGCTGGTCTATGTGGCCACGGAACGCAACCCGAACTACCTGGGGCCCGCCGCGGATTCCGAGATCGCCGCCCAGATCCGCAACGCACACGGCCCGAGCGGGCCGAACGACGAGTACGCGCTCGAGCTCGCCGCGGCGCTCCGCAGCATGGACGCCGACGATGACCACGTGTTCACCATCGCGGATCTCCTCGCAGCTGCCGTTTGAGCTCGGGTTTCGACTGCCGGCGCTGCCGTTTGCGCGGTTTGGCGAGGTCTCGCAGCCTCTCGACGCGCTCGCCCTCTGGGCGCGACGTCGCTTGCGAGAAATTCTCATCTGCTAGCCTCACTGCCCACCAAAAATGGAGTTCCGCCCATGAGTCTCGATTCCGCCACCCGTCAACGCATCGATGAGATCATCGCATCGAATGACGTCGTATTGTTCATGAAGGGCAATCGCGAGGCACCGCAATGCGGCTTCTCGTCGACGGTGGTCGGGATTCTCAACAGCTTCGTCGCCGATTACGCGACCGCGGACGTACTTGCCGACCCGGCCGTTCGAGAGGGGATCAAGGAGTACTCGCAGTGGCCGACGATTCCCCAGCTCTACGTGCGCGGCGAGTTCATCGGCGGATGCGACATCGTTCAGGAACTCGCGGCCTCTGGTGAGCTCGCGCAATCCCTCGGGGTGGAGGTGTCGGCTCCGAGCGACCCGCCCGAAGTCAGTGTGACGCCGGCTGGCGCCGAAGCGCTTCGCGAAGCGGCGCGCTCGGCACCGACGGACTCCGTGCTCCACCTGGGCATCGACGCGCGCTTCCAGAACAAGCTCTACTTCGCTCCTCGGGGCTCCAATGAGATCACCGTGGAGTCGAATGGCATCGTGGTCGCGCTCGACCCCTTGAGCGCGAGTCGCGCGAATGGTTCGATCATCGATGTCGTTGACACCCCGCAGGGCCCCGGCTTCCGGATCGAGAATCCGAATGTGCCATCGCCTGACGTGCAGCAGGCCGACGTTCGAGAAATCAAGCGGCGACTCGACGCGGGAGAGTTGCGGGAGTTCTTCGACGTCCGCACTCCCGAAGAGCGCGCGAAGGCCAGCATTCCGGGGACGCGCCTGATGACCGCGGAAGAGGCCGAAAGAATTGGCGGTTTGCCGAAAGACACTCCGTTGGCCTTTCACTGTCACCACGGAGGTCGCAGCCAGGCCGCCGCCGAGCACTTCGCCGGCCAGGGTTACACCAACGTCTCCAACGTCGTCGGCGGAATCGACGCCTGGTCGCTGGAAATCGACCCCGAGGTTCCCAGGTATTAGCCCGCGTTGCCGATCTTGAAGGCGGTTCGGGTGACTCCGTCCCACTTGGCTATGGGCATCTGATCACGGACTTCGCGGATCTTGTCGAACAGGGCCGCCGCCGTTGGCTGCTGCTTCGACCACTCGTCGGCAAAGCTCCCCGAGCGGATTTCCTCGAGCACCTCGCTCATCTTTTGCTTGATCGGCTCGCCGAGTGCCATGAATCGCGCGCCGCGGGTGACGGTTCCGTACTGGCTGGTGCGAGAGTGGAAATCCATCTGCTTCATCATGCCCACCTCGCGCATCTTTTCGAACGAGTAGGCGAATTCGCCCGAGAGATAGAGTTCGAGCAATACGGCTTCTGGCGGATAACCCGCCTCGACGAGCAACTCGATCGATGTCATGAGCACCCGCCCGAAGGCGGGGCCGAAAGCCTGCTCGGTAAAGAGATCGAGGCTGGCCTCGTCGTGCATCGACATTTCGATACAACCCGCGCGAGTCGAGCCGATTCCCTTGGCGATCGCGAGCATCCGCGCTTTGGCGTTTCCGGTCGCATCGTGGTGTACGCCGACGAAGCTCGGGAAACCGCGGCCCGCGACGAAAGTCTCCCGCACGCCAACGCCGATCATTCTCGGCGCAACGAGTGCGACATCGACGTTGCCCGGCGGTGTGATCAGGTTGAACGCGATGTTGTACCCCGATGCGAATACCAAGAGCTTGCCCGGTATCAGATTCGGGGCGACATCCGTCTTGAACACTTCCGGCATGATTTCATCCGGAACCAACATCATCACCACATCGGCCTGCTCACAGGCTTCTGCAATGCTCGATACTGAAAATCCGTCTTCTTTTGCCTGCGCGGCCGCGTGATCCTGGATGTTTCCGATGATCACGTTCACGCCCGAATCGCGAAGATTGAGCGCCTGGGAACGCCCCTGGTTGCCGTACCCGACCAGAGCGACGGTTTGATCTTCGAGTACGCCCAGGTCGGCGTCGTCATCGTGGTAGATCTGGGACATTGAATCTCCTTGGAGGAAGCGGGTCGCAGCTTAGCATCGGCGCGGAGCGTGCCCCCCTCTGATTCATCGAGCCGCGAGTCAGGTCTTTTCCCCAGATCGCCGGCTATCGGCCTGCCCGCTCAGCAAGTCGCGAAAGCGGCGGAGCACCGCCGTTCCGTCTGGAGACTCCTCGACCCCGCCAAGCCGCTCTTCAGCGTCGATGCCCTCGGCGACGAGCAGCTCTCGTCGCTCTTCGATGTAGCGCGTCATCGCGTGGGCGCTGAACTCGGGATGGAACTGGACTCCCCAGGCCGAGGTTCCGAAAGAAAAGGCGCTGTTCGGGTCTGCTTGGCTCGAACCCAGGCGGACCGCCGGTTCGGGCAGTTCGAGGACGGATTCTGAGTGGGTGGTGTGGACGCGCAGTGTGCCTCCGAATCCGGCCAACAGTGCGTCGTCCGCCGCTTCCGGGGCGAGCCGCACCCGGACGGTTCCGATTTCGCGCCCGCGTGGATTGGGTCCGACGCGGCCGCCCAGCGCGTGGGCGAGCAGCTGGTGCCCGTAACAGATCCCCAGCGCGGGTATCGTGCGCTCCACCGCGTCGCGTAGCCATTTCGCGGTTCGCTCGCTCCAGGATTCGCGGTGCGAAACCATCGCGCCCGATCCGGTGACGACGACACCCGCGAAACTCTTCGGATCGGGAAGGCCCGCACCCTCGAAGACCGAAACCACAGTCACCTGATTTCGATCGAGGCCCATCCCCACGCGGATCCAATCCTCGAAATCGCCGCACTCGCCGGCCAGCGACGCGAGTGTGGTGCCGGTCTTGACGATCAGTATCGGTTCCATGGCTGGGAGTTCGCGCGTGGGTTGGCGCGCGAACTCCTAGCCAAGGCGGGCCTACCCACCTAGATTTAGCTCAGTGTGGCACTGTGTGTTCTGGAGAATTCGCGCTTCGGTGTCCAAAAGACCCAGAAGCGTTGCGGGCGGGAATTCTTCTGTCGCCTTCGGGGGATTCTGATGAGAGGAACGCGGGGCGCGTTGAAGAGGTGGTGGATCGCCGCGCTGCTGCTGGTTTCGACGCTCGGCTGTCAGACGACCCGATCGTGGAGCGACGGTTGTCCCGGCGTGTACTCGGGTGTGCGTTACTTCGCCAGCCAGCGAAACTCGCTTCCCTGGGACGGCAAGGTGTTCTTCACGCTGGATCTGCCGCTGACGGTTGTCTTCGATACGCTGCTGTTACCGGCATCCGCTCTTGCCGATCCCGAGAAGCCGCAGAGCGGGTGGGTACCGGGATGCCGCTGGGTGGATTGATTCGGTTCGTGGTCGAAGGGCGACCCGAGCTGGCGTTCATGCACGGAATTCTCGTCGGGAGTCCGAACTGACCGGAACTAGCACGCTGATGCAGATCCTCCTGGTGGGGGCCGGCGGCTTCATTGGCTCTGCGCTGCGCTACACGGTCAGCGGATTGGTGCATCGTGCGGTTCCCTTTTCCGGTTTTCCCTACGGAACCCTGGTCGTCAATCTCGTTGGCTGCCTCGCGATTGGACTGCTGGCCGGGCTGGCCGAATCGCGACAGGTGATCGGCCCGGAACTTCGCGTCTTTCTCTTTCTGGGACTGTTGGGCGGCTTCACCACCTTCTCGACTTTCGCCTACGAGGGAGTCGAGTTGTTTCGCGATGGCGAGTTCGCCAAGGTGCTTGCGAGCGTGATGGTTCACGTCCTGGTGGGGTTCATGGCGGTTTGGCTCGGGCACGCCATCACGAGTGTTCGATGAGGTCGAAATGAATATCCCTGCAGAAGGCCGTCTGCTGCGAATCTTCATCGGTGAAAGCGACAAGCATGCGGGAATCCCGCTCTACGACTGGATCGTCAAGCAGGCGCACGAGCACCATCTGGCGGGCGCAACCGTGATCCGCGGCCTCGAGGGATTCGGCGCGCACGGCCGTCTGCATACGGCAAAGATCCTGCGGCAGGCGACAGACCTGCCGATCATCATCGAGATCGTCGACTCCCGCGAGAAGATCGAGGCTTTTCTGCCCATCATCGATGGGCCAATCAGCGGCGGTCTGGCGACTCTCGAAAATGTCGAAGTGCGCTTTTATCGCGGCAAAGCCTAGAAGAGTCGCGTTCGAGCGATCTGGCGGAGCCGTCGCGAACTTCGGGTTCACGCAACGCGCGTCTCGGATTGAACCATTGGAACCGGCTGAACCGAATCGCCAACTCTGGATGGACCGCGTCTCGTTGATCGACGGAGACGTCCGCTTCGTTGCCGATTTCCTCACGCGCACGGAATCAGAAGCCCGTTTTTCGGAACTCCTGGATCTCGTGGAGTGGGAGCAGCACCGCATTCGAATCCGAGGCCGGGAAGTCGCGTCGCCCCGGCTCTCCGCGTGGTACGGAGACCCCGATGCGCACTACCGCTACTCGGGCCTCTCTCTCGAACCTCTCCCCTGGTTGCCACCCATTTTCGAGTTGAAGACGAGAGTCGAAGCAGCCTGCGATGCGCCTTTCAACAGTGTGTTGCTGAACCTCTACCGCGATGGTTCCGACAGCATGGGTTGGCATAGCGACGACGAACCCGAACTCGGCGAACGGCCGGTAATTGCGTCGCTGAGTCTTGGTGCGACCCGCCGGTTTCGTTTGCGTCACCGGGGACGAAACGCTCTCGATCCCGTCGCGATCGATCTCGAGAGCGGATCGCTGCTGGTCATGCAGGGCGATACGCAGAAATTCTGGAAACATCAGGTCCCAAAGACGAAACGGACCGTCGGACCCCGCATCAATCTGACGTTTCGGAGGATCCGCTAGGCGCCAGTTCTGGCTCGGGCGTGGAGCGTGTCTTCATCCGGTCCGGGATCGCTCGCCAAAGACCCGCGCGACTTCATCGTGGGCGAAGATCGGAAGTGGAGAGAGATCGCTTCGGAGAACGCCGCTTCCCGACACGGCTTTGCCGATGATCCGAGCCGGAATGCCGCGATTTTCGAGCGAGCGACACGCGTCTGCTGCGCGATCGGGCGGAAACGCAGCCAGCAGGGCACCCGACGCAAGCGCGCCCCAGGGATCGGCGCCCAGCGCGTCGCAGACCGCGCGGCCGGGCTCGAACCAGAGTATCGCCGCTTCATCCAGTCGAATCTGGATTCCGGACGCGTCGGCGAGTTCGTGGAGCCCCGCCGAGAGTCCACCTTCGGTCGGGTCGTGGAGAGCGGTTGCTCCCGCATCCGTGGCGAGCAGTGCAGCGTCGACCACGGAGATCCCCGGGTGCGTAACGGCTTGCCGGGCGAGGGCGAGAATTTCGGGGTCGACTGCTGCGAGCTGCGGGTTCATGTCGGCGGCCAGGACTGCTGCCGCTTCGATTGGCGCAAAACCGGCCTGCACGATCAGGTTGCCCGCCCGCGCTCCACCGGTTTGGAGGAAACGGTGTTCTGGGCTGAATCCCATCATCTGTCCAATGACGATCGGTTGATTCACTGCGCCAGACACCTCGGTGTGTCCACCCACCAGGGTTGCCCCGATATCCTCCAGTGCTGAGCGCATCGAAGCAAAAAGGGCTCGCACGTCGCTCTCGCAGGTACCCGTCGGCAAGAGCACGACTGCCAGGAACCAACGAGGTCGTACGCCCATGACGGCAATATCGTTGGCATTGATCGTGACCGCGTGAGCGCCCACGTCGTTGCCGGTCAAGGTGATCGGGTCAGCGGCAGCGATCAGCGTACCTGCGGGAACATCGATCGCGCAGCCGTCTTCACCCAGCGCGGGCCCGAGGCGCACCTCGGAGGGCAGGTTGGCTTGCTCGGCGAGGATCTCGCGAAGCAGCTCGGGGGGGAGCTTGCCGTGGCGGAGTGAGGTCGGCACTCAGTGCAGTTTACTGAGGTCTTCCCAGAGTGTCTGCCACTGTTCTTCGGCAACGATCGTCGCTTCTTCGGCGCTTTCGCCGAGGGCGACGATCAGCTTGCCCTTTCTAGCGCCGGCGCCGGGAACCCGAACGACTGCCACCCAGGCTTCTGGCTTGGCTGATTTTGCCTTGGTCTGGTAGAGGCGCCCGTCGACCTGTAGCAGCCAGGTCAGCGCTTCGACATTCGTCATCAAACACCCGGTTCCGCGTGGACCCGCAATCGGCGAGCCGCTTCAACGAATTTGAAGAGTGGCTGCTGCAGTATACGCTCGGGAGTCCGGGTTTTGGAGCAAAACGCGGCTCTCGATCGAACACGAGGGTTCACGGCTCGGCAGCTCGATTGCAAAACAGCGGCACAACTACCCGATTGTGGGTTCGTTTCGATCGCGATCGGAGACCGTCAAGCTTCGCCTGTCAGCATCCCGATCGCACGCCTGCAGGCTCTGCGAACGCGCGCGATCGATGGTCCGCTGGCGTGCGGCCGAGCCGCTCGCCAGCACCCATCCAGCTAGCCGCTCTACGTCCTCAGACCGATACACCGGAAGGCCGATGACGCGGGTGCGTAGGTTTGCGTTTCGAGGGATTCAGGCGTCGGGGTGGCGCCAGATTTTCCTCGACAGCTCGCGCTGGTGGGGACGGTTCTACTCGTGATCCCGGAGTGGACATCGCTGAAGAGCAAGGTGGGCCGACGCCTGCTGTTCTTATTCATCTCGTGCTCGGTCGTTCCGCTCGTCATTACGTTGTATCTCTCTTTTTCCCACGTCACGGATCAGCTTTACGAGCAGTCTGAAACCAGGCTGAGGCACGAAAGCAAGACTGCCGGAATGGCGATTCTGCGCGAACTGCTGAGCCTGCCATCGGAGTTGGCGCGGGTCGAAGCGATCTCTGCGGATGCGAGTGAAGTTCCGCCGCGATCGACGAATCCGGAGCTGGTGCAAGAACTCGGTGAGCGATTTCGAGCGCTGACGCTCATCGACCGCGCTGGGGTTGCGCGGTCGTTGTTTGGCCCTCTGCTCGCTCCGACTCCTCATGGAGCCGAGGAAGCGAAGCACCTCGCATCCGGCAAGAGCCTGCTCTCGAAGCGCGAGGGAAGCGACCGATCGGCCCGTCTGTTGTTCGAATCCGTCGTAGACCGCGGCAACATCGAACGTGTGATTGCCGAGCTGAACGTGGAGCGGATTGCTCAAAGTGCCCTCCAGACGTTGACGATTCCGACGACGGCATTTTGTCTACTGGACTCGGACGAAGCCGTCATTGTCTGCGCAGCACCTGACGGGTCTCCATCGCCTCGAGTCATTCCTTCGAGCCTCGTGAACAACTCTTCGGGGAGCTTCCGTTGGCAAGGTGATGGCGAAGAATATCTCGTCAGCTACCGAAGCATCTTTCTGAAATCCAACTTCCTCGAAGCCAGTTGGATGGTGGTCTTGAGTGAGCCTTCTCGTGTGGTCCTCGCTCCGCTCGATCGATTCCGGGTGATCTTTCCGTCGGTGATTCTGCTCACGATCCTGGTTGTCGCGCTATTGAGTCTCGGTCAGATCCGAAGGTTCCTCGGCCCGCTCGAAGCACTCATTCTCGGCACGCAGCGGATTTCCAATCGCGAATTCGACGTCGACGTGAACGTTGAAAGTGGTGACGAATTCGAAGAACTCGCATCTTCGTTGAATTCGATGTCAGGTCGACTCCGCAAGCAGTTCAGCACCCTGGATCAAATGATCGAGATCGACCGATCGATCCTCTCGGCGATGGATGTGGGAGCCATCGCCACTCCGATCCTCGAGAGGATCGGGGATCTCTATACGAGTGATTGCGTCACCCTTCTTCTGATGGAAACCGAGTCTGCTGAAACCGTCACGTCTTTTTCATCGGTTCCCGATCAGGGCCACTGGGCTCGAAGCGAAATCGAGCCGTTATCGGCGAAGGACGCAGAGCGGCTGCGCAATCAAGCTGAAGATTCGCCCATCGCCATCGGGGCCGATATTCCCCACTACCTCGAACCTCTCGCAGAACTCGGCATGGTCCAGGCCATCGCGCTTCCGCTCTGGATCAATCAAGAACTGGGCGGATTGCTGCTGCTGGGTCATCGGGCGATCGGCTCTCACGAGCCCGAAAACCTCGCGTACGCGCGCCAACTCGCAGACCAGGCCGCAGTCGCACTGACAAACGTTCGCAGGGTCGAGGAGAACCGAATCCTCGCCTACTACGACAGCCTGACGGGTCTTCCAAATCGATTGTTGTTCATGGAGCACCTGCGGCAGTCGCTGCGGCGCGCGCAGCGCGACGGGCATCGGGTCGCAATCTGCCTGATGGATCTCGACGAGTTCAAGCAGATCAACGACACCCTGGGTCACAATGCGGGAGACCAGCTATTGAAGACCGTCGCGCAGCGTCTCAGCGAAAGACTTCGCAGCGGGACTGTCGCGCGGATTGGTGGAGACGAATTTGCGTTCTGCCTCACGAACTTCTCGG
>JAHEEJ010000446.1 GCA_024640705.1 Deltaproteobacteria bacterium | reverse complement strand
AAGAAGGCCACGCGCAAGAAGGCCACTCGCAAGAAGGCCACTCGCAAGAAGGCTCGCCGGAAGAAGGCCACTGGCAAGAAGAAGGCGACCCGCAAGAAGGCGACTCGCAAGAAGGCCCGC
The DNA here is from genome assembly GCA_024640705.1 of Deltaproteobacteria bacterium. GTDB lineage: Bacteria > Myxococcota_A > UBA9160 > UBA9160 > SMWR01 > JACZVU01. Next base: position 2,575 of record JAHEEJ010000446.1, on the reverse strand, counting down.
CGAAAGACACGCCGCCGGAAGAAGGCGGTCTGATCTCGACGGATCGACCTTCCTAGCGGAGGTCGCAGGACCCCGGCCGGCACTTTGTCGGCCGGGGTTTCCTTCGTCTGGGCCTTGGTCTAGGCTCCCACCTCTCCGACGCCCCATCCCACCCACCGAGAGGCTCGAATGGCACGCATCACGATCGAAGACTGCATCAACCGGGTTCCGAACCGCTTCAACCTCGTTCAGATGGCTGCCATCCGCACCAAGCAGCTCAAGCGTGGCGCCAAGCCGCTCGTGGACGCCGAGGAGAACAAAGAGGTGGTGGTGGCCCTGCGAGAGATCGCAGCGGGCTACATCAAGCCCAATTATCCGGAAGAGAAGCAACCGCTGGAATAGCGCCCGACAACGGCGGCTCGCCTGACGGCGGGCCGATTCAGCCGACGATTTGGACGGGGAGCTGGAAGGTGACCGAGGTGCCTCGGCCCGCGTCGCTCTTGACGGCTACATCGCCGTCCATCAACACCACCAGATCGCGCACCAATGCCAGCCCGAGCCCGGCTCCCGCGTAGGCGCGAGACGACAACTCGTCCACCTGGAAGAACTCCTCGAAGATGTGCGGCTGGTCGTCCGGGCAAATGCCGATTCCCGTGTCGCGAATTTCGCACTTGAGCTGGTCGTCCTCGAGGCTCGCGGTGATGGTGATCTGCCCGCGCGCCGTGAATTTGACCGCGTTTTCGAGCAGCAGGAAGAGGATCTGATTCACCTTGGCGAGGTCCGTCCGGATTTTCGGAAAGGGCTCGCTGAATCGCTGTTCGACGGTGACCGGTTTTTCAGAAATGCGATCCTGGACGCTGAAGATCGCCTCGTCGACGACCTCCCTGAAGTTGACTTCCTGAATTTCCACGGGCAGCTCTCGCTGCTTGATCTTCCAGAGATCCAGGATGTTCTGGAGCGTTCTCAGGAACTCGGTTCCGTCATCGAGCGCCGACCGCAGGCTCACCTTCGAGCTGTCCGAGAGGGTCTCGTTCTCACCCGTCAGGACCGAGATGATCGACTCGATGATGCTGTTGAGCGGTGTTCGGAGTTCCCGCGACATCTTTTCGATGAAGTCGTTCTTGAGTTTCTCGATCTTCCCGAGCTTCTCGTTGTTGCGCAAAAGCTCGATGTCCTGGGCAAACAGCGCTTCAGAGAGTTCGAGCACCTCATGGCTGTTATCTGGGGAGCCCTCGGTGTCTCGCAGCTCGCTCAGCTGCTTTTTCGTCGACTCGAGTTCTTCGCAGATGCAGGAGTGATCGAGAAGCAAGCCGAGCTTCGCCGCTTCTTGTTCAATGAATTCGCGCAAATCCTCTTGAATCGCGTCCGGAGCGCCGACTGCCAGCGCGCCGTGGCATTGATTCTCCAGGTTCATCGGGACGATCAACAAACCGCCTTTGCTGCGCTCTTCCAGAGAGGGAAGTGCGCCCAATCGCTGCTCGGTTCCCGTGGTGATCACTTCGCGAACGGTGGCCATCAGTGCCTGCGCGGCGTCTCTGGCGGTCTCCGCGACGGGGAAACCCGCGGCCGCTCGCAGGCGCGTGGTGTTCTCGGGCGATCCATTTTCCGGTGCGGCGACGAAGATCAGCGCGAGGCCGCCGCCGGCCTGTTCGGCAATCCGGGACGCACTCGTTCGCAAGCTGGCCGCAAGTTGCTGCTTGCGGGGCGTGTTTTGTCCAAGATTGGTCATGGCGCCCAAAGACATGCCTCCGCGCCTAGAACCGCGAGTCCGGGTCGATTTCGAGCGGTCCCTCGATCTTTGCTTCGGGCTCGTCGTCGACTGCGTCCGGGTCGCCTCCCTCAAGTGCCAGCTTGGTCCTGAAGTCGGTCGGGTTCGATGCAGCGGTCAGTGCGGTTTCGACCGAAATCTTGTTGGCGCGCAGCAGGTCGAGAAGGTGCTGGTCGAAGGTCTGCATCATCTCGCCGCGCCCGCGCGCGATGAAGCTCGAGATCTCGCTCGTCTTGGCGGGGTCCTTGATGCACTCCTGCATGCTTCGCGTACTCCGCATGACCTCGACGGCCGGCACACGCGAATTCTGCTTCTTGGTGGGGAGCAGTCGCAGGGAGACGATCGCCGCCAGGTTTTCGGCGAGCCGTGCCCGCACTTGCAGCTGCTCTTCCGCAGGGAAGAACGAAACCAGCCGATTGATCGTGGATTGCACATCGCTGGTGTGAATCGATGAGAGCACGAGGTGGCCGGTTTCGGCCGCCTTGAGCGAGGTGTCTACGGTGGTCTGGTCCCGCATCTCGCCGACCATGATGCAGTCGGGATCCTGGCGCAGCGCGGCCCTCAGCGCGTCGGGGAACGACGTCGTGTCGGTGCCGACTTCTCGCTGGGTGATGATGCTCTTGTCGTGTGTGAAGACGAATTCGATCGGATCCTCGATCGTGACGATCTTCGCCTTTCGCGTGTGGTTGATCTCTTCGATCATCGTCGCGAGCGTGGTCGATTTGCCCATTCCGGTCGAGCCGGTGACGAGCACATAGCCCCGCTGCAGGCGGGCCACGTCGCGCAACGTGCTCGGGAGATTGAGTTCCTCGAAGGTGCGGATCTGCA
>JAHEEJ010000123.1:7482-9622 GCA_024640705.1 Deltaproteobacteria bacterium | reverse complement strand
AATTGGCGGAGAGGGAGGGATTCGAACCCTCGATACGGGTATAAACCGTATGCAGGTTTAGCAAACCTGTGCCTTCAGCCTCTCGGCCACCTCTCCCGCACGGGCAGCAGCATACCGAGATTTTCGCAGTCGCGGGAGGAAACTGGGAGCGCTGGATCGCCCGCGGCACGGCGCCGGCTGCCACCCGCCGCGTCCGCATCCCGCATCCCGGAGCCCGGCCGCGAAGCCGCCTGGCCCCCGAGAAGGATCGCGAGGCTTGCGGCCCGGCTCGAGCGTGGCGGAGAGGGAGGGATTCGAACCCTCGAGGGGCTTGCACCCCTGGCGGTTTTCAAGACCGCTGCCTTCAACCGCTCGGCCACCTCTCCGCGCGCGATTCCGCGCAGCGGAAAACTAGCCCAACTGAACAGTTTCCCGAGATCGGACGGGCGCCGAAGAGCTCCATTCGAAGCCCGAGAGACGCTCGCGAGCATCCCAAGCGAGCGCGCGAGAAGGCGATCCGGCCGGCGAAGAGCGCGTCGGGTTACTCGCCGCCGTGGAGCCCGGTTCCGAGGTAGCTCGCGAGCAGACGCGACCAGCTGTCGGACGCCATGAGTTGCAGGATGGCCCGGTCGATCGGTTCGCGGAGTTCGCTGCCGGGCTGCATCGCGACGGCCACGTAATACGGATCGAAATTGTCGGGCAGGACCTCCACCTGGGAGGGAAACTGCGTCTTCGCCAGATACGCGAGCACGGCACGGTCGAAGACGAACGCGTCCAGTTCGTCGTCGACGATCGCCTGCAGACCCTCCCGTTCGCCCTGGGTGGGTCGCGCCGCAATGCCGCGCTCGGTGAGAAAGTCCAGGCTCGCCGAACCCGCCAGCGCGCCCACCCGCACCGCGCCGAGATCTTGCAGACCGCGAACCTTGCCGCGCAATGCGCCCACGGTCAGTGACGCCGTGATGTTTGCCGTGAAGCTCGCGATCAAGATGATCGAGACGAGCATCCAGATCGTGGCCACGATCCGCCCCGCGATGGTCTTGGGCGCCACATCGCCATAGCCCACCGTCGTCATCGTCACCACGGCCCACCAGACGCCGTGTTCGACCCCCCTCAGCGGTCCGTCAGAAGCTACGGCGCTGTTGCGGTTCCGCTCGCAAAGCCACAACGCGATCCCGACCGCGATCCACAGCAGCACCAGAACACACACGGCCTGCAGCACACCCGACGAAAAAATGTGTCGAGCGACGCCCATCCAGCCGTGCGCCTCATGCTTCGTCGATACCGCAATCGCAGAACCCGAGCGGTAGTAGGGATGACTGAAGTCCGCGATGACTTCGTGCTCCGGTGTCACCGGCACTCCCGGCAACAAATCGATCTCGTCGCGTTCGAACGCGCTGCGAACCTCTGCCAAACTCTGGTATTCGCGCCACTCGAATTCGACACCCATCACCTGCGCGAGTTCGCGCCAGAGTTCGATGCCGAGACCTTCCCAGCGGCCGTCTGATGTCTTCATCATGAACGGCGGTATCTGCGCCACTCCCACCGACAACGGAGCCCTCTCGGCGCTGCCGGTCTGCGCCAATGCAGCGCCGGACAGAAGCATCGCCGCCCAAATTGCGATCAAACCGGAACGATTGGAGGGAATCTTCTTCCGCATGGACTTCTCCTGCCTGCTTGACACGCCGATCTGTCGTCGGCTGCAAAGCGCTCGGGCTCGGCATTCCAGGCTCAGCGAGACAGATAGCCCGCCAGCTGTGGCGACGCCGCAACTGAAGACCGATCCGCTTCGATCGGCTTCGCCGGAGCTCATCAACCGAGCGGATCAGGGCCGTCGAAATCGGAGCACGTAGTTCTCTTTCAGGTCCTCGACCTTGACTTCGCGCTCGAATCGGAATCCCGCGGATTCGATCTCCCGACGGAAGACCTCTTTGCCCGCGCGCACGTGCTCCAGCACCCAGTCGTCCGACTTGCCGGGCACTCGCTCGAAGTCGAGGATCACGAGGGAACCGCCGGGGCGAATCGCGGCGTAGAGGCTGGCGAGGGTCGATCGGGGGTACTCGAAATGGTGGTAGGTGTCGCACACGAAGGCGAGGTCGACGGACGCCGCGGGCAGCGCGACCGAGTCTTCGAGCGCCTCCACCACCTCGACGCGCGCGAGCTT
>JAHEEJ010000123.1:0-7382 GCA_024640705.1 Deltaproteobacteria bacterium | reverse complement strand
CCTCACGGCCCGCGCTACCGCCAGCCTCAGTGCAGGAGCGACTGGCAGTCCTGGATCTGGACGCTCTGCGCGAGCACGAGTTGGGTCTGATTGATGGCGCCCGCGACATCGCGGGTGATGTCCGCACCGTTTTCCACGACCCGGACGGATTCCAACGAGAGCGGTGCGCCCGTCACGCTGATGCAGGTGCGCTCGCCACCGCTCTGGAGCCGTTCTTTGAAGAGATCGACTGCCTCGATCAGGCTGTTGAGTGCAGCGCGGTCCGCAGCGATGAAACTCAGGGTCTTCGTGTGATTCATCGCCTGCTTGGCGCCGGGCGACTTACACATGTGGAAGTCGGGGTAAACCGCCGAGATCGCGCGCGCGTTGAAGATCGGCAGGCCCGCCGCGGTCGCGTGGGTGATGCTGTTGCGGCGCTGCTGGACATCGCCGCCAAAGAGCATGTAGGACTCGTGGAGCGATCCGACGACGCTGTAGCGCGCTTCGAGCTGGTCGGCGTCCAGGCTGACATTGCGCCCCTCGATCTTCGTCCCGACCCCGCGCGGATCGATCGACACACCGATCACGTTCAGCAGGAACCAGCCGGTGCCCACGAGCAGGATGAAGAAAAAGAAGCGGCCCATGAGGGGCGTATCGTCAGGGAGCTGCCCAGACCTGAACACCAGCGGACGTCGGAAAACGCAGCCGGAGGTGAATCTCCACCGACGTCCCGGCCTGGGTTACTGCGTGGCGGATTCGGCGGGAGGCGGGGTCTCCGACTCGGATGAATCGGGCAGGATCAGCGAGCCGAGGGCCTTGAAGCCGCGCTTGACGAACATCGGGACGCCCTGGAGCACGACGCTCGTGGGTCCCGCCGACCCCGGCAGCAAAATCGGTTTCACTTCCGGTTTGCCCCAGGGGCCGCTCACGTGGAAGTAGGCGGCGACGAGATTGGAGTCGGTTCCGAGCAGGATCAGATTCAAGATCGGAATCTTTCCGAGCACGTTGTCGAGTTTGGGAAACAAGAAGAGCGCGACCTTCCCATCCATCCACTTGTCCTCGGACATCAGATCGACACCCCCCGAAGCGAGTACACCGAGTTCCGGTCCCTCCATCGAAAACGCATCCGTGTGGATCCGGCCGTCGTGGAATTCGAGAACCGCCTCGAGGTTCTTGTATTGGATCAACTCGCTTGGATCGAAGTCCTCCAGGGACTCACTCGCTTCGGAGATCGCGGCCACGGGAGGAGCTTTCTTGCGAATGACTCCATCGGTGGCACTCACGCTCAACAGGCCGTGGAGTTTGGCGTAGATCGATGTATCGGGAAGCAGGCTGCCGTCGAAGCTGCCCGCGAGATCGACGTCACCATTGATCTGATTCGGCGGCAACCCGAACAACTTGGCGACCGCAATCGCATCCCCCCCCTGCAAGTCGAAACTCAACTGGAAGGGAACCGCGTCGACTTGCGAAAGCTGGAGCCGGGCATTCGCATCGACCACCCCAGACGGCTCGAGATCGATGGCCAGCTTGCGAATGCGAATCCGATCTTCCGACGCGTCGAATTCTCCGCTCGCAGCGCTTTGCCGCCAGCGCTCGCCTGCGATCGAACCGACCGAGAATCGACCGCGCGCCCAGCTGTCCTCCGGAGTCGGCGCAGCGGGACGATCGTTCGGACGACCCGCGGTCAGCTCGACTCTGACGCGCTCGTCGGGAAGAAAGAACCAGTCGATCTTTCCGTCGATCGGGACGCCCGCCCAGTTTCCGCGAACCTTCTCGACGTGCAGACCCCGAGCCTCGGTTTCGATCGAGAGCTGCAGATCCCGGATCGGCCACAGAAACATCGGATGATCGAGATAGTCGAGCTGGAGTTCGACCGACGTGCCCGCATCCTTCGAATCCTTGTCGGGCGTCGGGCGCAGGCTGCTCCAGAGAGTGCCCAACCCGATCAGCGGCTCTCCGCCGGAAACGAGCTTACGCTTGGCTGGATCGCCCGCAAAGAAATTGGGGAAGCCGTCGATGACGAGATCCAGGCTCGGCAGCGGAGAATCGTTGAGCAGTGCCGTCACCCCGACCGCCTCGGCCCGCGAACCGATCCACTGCATCCGGCCGCTGAGCTCTTCGATCCGGTCGGATTCGCCGACCCATATCACCGTGTCCGCAAACTCGGCGCCGAGGCGAAAATCTTCCGGCATGGTGCGCGTCCGCCCGGCCAGAAAGGCCTGCCAACCCTCCAGGGTGGCGCCGCCACTCGCGCGCAGGGAGACGAGCCGGCCGCTCTTCAACGGAGCGACGATCGCCGCCGCCTCTTCTCGCTTGATTTCGGGTAACCAACCGATCAGATGCCGAACCTGCGAAACCTCGACGTCGTCGAACTCGAGCGATAGATCCGCCATCGACGCGCGCTGAAGCGGCCGCGCAACCATGCCACTCATCCGCAGCGTGGTTTGCGGGGTGGCGATCACCACCTCGTGGGCCGCGATGCTCTGGGGCGTAATCACGAGGCTCGCGCTCACGTCGACCCGGGGGAGATCGGTCCGCTCGCGGGGGCCACCACCCGCCGCGGGAACCGCACTTCGCAGCTGCTCGCAGACCAGGTTGATCTCGAGGTGGCCGCTGCCCGGCTCGGGGGTTTCGTAAAGGATCTCGCCGCTCATGCTGCCGTCGACCCGCGCATCGGAACCGAGATCGCTCACGTAGGAGTCACTGATCCCCAACGCCAACGATTCGAGGTTCAACGAGATCCGCATCCGCCCGCTGCGGCCGCGCTCGCCGCCCAACGCGATCGTGCCGAGGTCGCGCTCTCCCTCCATCAACCGACCTTCCAGCGAGAGTCGACTCTCACCGCTGAAGCGGTGGTGGACGAGCCGGGCGTTCAACTCCCGCAGCTCCATCGGGGTCGAGCGGTAGGGGTCGATCGGGTCGAGTTCGATCCGAGCGTCCTGGAGCTCGAGCACGGAGGCGATTCGGGGGGATTCGAGCAGATAGCGAACGGCGATTTCGAGTGCGATCAGCGGGCGCAACAGTTCGCGGGGTTGGCGAATTGCCGACTCGGCGGCGTCCTTCTGGGCGAACCGGGCGAACTCCGGCGAAGCCTCGACGACCCCCGCCCGAAGCACCGCTCCGTCGAAGCGCAGCCGCCGCAGACGCAGCTTCCCGAACAGCAGCGACAGCGGGTCGATCGAGCCGACCACGCGCGGAATCTCCAGCCCGGACCCCTCCTCGCTCGGCCAGGCGCGCAGCCCGCGGGCGTCCAGCTCGATCCACCCCATCGAAGAAACCTTTATATCCTCAATGGTTACGGAGGTCGCGAGGGCGGCCGAAAGCCGTTCTTCCAATTCGGCCTGCAGGAATTGAGGCGAGACCTCCCGAATCAGCAGCCAGCCGACCAGCCCGGCGACCAGCGCGATCAAGAGCAGGGCGGCAACGATCAGGCTTCGATAGCGCCTCACGATCCCCCCCGGCCCGTTCCGATCGGATCCGAGCCCGCCCGGCCCACTCGGACGCATTTTTCGGCGCGCCTGCTGCCGGCCCGTGAACCCAACTTGATGCTCACCGACACGCTGTTTTCACGCGCCTGATCACGCATCCCCCGGCGGCATTAGCACTTCTCGAAGCTCGAGCTTCCGACGAGCCGACTGCTCCAAGGCCGCATTCCCACTAAAGAAATCCTGCGATCGGTCGAAACGACGAAAAGTTGACTCAACTTCGAGAAGCCCTCGGAGCAGAGCTGTCGAGCAAGGAGTGCATTGTGGAAGTTAATGAATCGCACCCGGTTCGAAAGAATCGAGTTCGAGAGCTTCGCGAAAATCGTCTGATGACCCAGGCCCAGCTTGCACGCAAAGCGAAGGTTGCGCTCCGGACGATCCACAGTGTTGAAAAGGGTATGAACTGCCGCATGGACACCAAGCGGAAGATCTTGCTCGCTCTCGGATTGCGTTTCGAAGACAAGGACCAGGTGTTCCCGTCCGCGTACCGGACCATGGAGCCCAACAACCCGTCCTCTTTCTGATTTTCCCGGCTCCATCCGTCGACGGGCGCACACCCCGGCCCGTCGAGGAAAGCCCCTCCCCGGTTTCCTGAACCGCTCCGGACTTCGGTAACATGGCCGCATCGCTGCTCGGGTAACCAACCCGCGGGAGATTCGCCATTCCGAATCGCGTCACGCTGCTGGCCGATGTTGCCGAGATCGTCTCGCGATCTCACGGCCTCAGTGAGACCCTGACCAATGTGGTCGAGCTCGTCGCCAAGCGCCTCGATGCGGACGCGTGCTCCCTGTATCTGACCGACGCGGCCACCGATGAACTCACGCTGGAGGCGACGATCGGCCTCTACCCGGATTCCGTGAACCAGGTGTCCCTCCCGCATGGCGAGGGGCTGGTGGGGTTGGCGGCGACGACTGGCCAGCCGGTCGTGACCGTTCACGCCCGCGAACACGCCGGGTACAAATACTTCCCCGAGACGGGCGAGGAGCGCTTCGAATCCTTCATGGCGGTCCCGATGATCGTCCGGGGCGCGACGATCGGCGTACTCGCGATACAGACCATCGAGCCGCGGGAATTCGATTCCAACGAAGTCGAAATTTTCCGCACCTGCGCGCAGTTGATCGCGCCGGTCGTGATCAACGCGCGCCTGCTCGCACTCGTGGGACTCACCGAGGAGGACTCCTCCGGGACGACCGCAGAGCGCGAGGCTTTGGAGCATCTCGCTTCGGATCGGGAGGAGCGGAACATCGAATACCGGGGGATCCCGACGTCGCGCGGAATCGCGATCGGCACCATCTACCGGCTCGAAACCCCCCTCGATCTCGAACGGCTCCACTACACGCCAAATGAGGACCCCAAGCGCGAAGTCCAGGAACTCCTGGACGCGATCGGCGAGGCGCGTCGCGATCTCGATGGGATGCGCGAGAAGTTGGGGTCCAAATTCGGGCTCGACCTGGCCGCCGTCTTCCAGACCCATATCCAGATTCTCGAAGACAAGGGATTCGTCGCGAAGTTGCGTAGGGAGGCGCTTGCCACGGGCAACGCCCTCACGGCCCTGACGAACGTGATCGCGACCTATCGGAAGACCTTCCAACGCATGTCGGACCCCTATTTCCGCGAGCGGGTCAACGACATCGAAGACGTCGGCCAGCGCGTGATGGAAAGCCTGCTCGGAGAGCGCGACCACACGACGCCGCTGAGCGAGGGCGCGATCGTCGTGGCGAGCAACCTGCTGCCGGGCATGTTCGCGCGGCTCGAAGTCGAAAAGATCGCGGCGATCGTGTCGGAGCACGGCGGCCCGACCTCGCATGGCGCGATCTTCGCGCGAACGCTCGAAGTCCCGGCGCTGACGGGAATTTCTGGCATCCAAGCGGCCGTTCGCACGGGCGAAACGGCAATCGTGGACGGCGGAGAGGGTCTGATCATCCTCTCGCCGGACGAGGGCTTGCTCTACGAGTACCGGCGCGCCCAAAAGCGCTACACGGTCGCGATCGAGCACCTCGACGCGCTGCGGAATCGACCCTCCGAGACGCGCGACGGGCGCAGCATCCGCTTGACGGCCAACGTCGGTCTGGTGAGCGATATCCAACTCGTCAATCAGCACGGCGCGGCCGGGATTGGCCTGTTCCGCACCGAGATGCTCGCATTCGCGCATCGCGGATTTCCGGGTGAAGAGGAGCAGACCCAACTCTACGAGCGCGTCGCAAAATCGATGGCGCCGCGCACGGTGACGATTCGAACCCTCGACCTCGGTGGCGACAAGGAAATGCCGGACCTCAGCGTGAGGCTCGAGGACAATCCGCAGCTCGGCTGTCGATCGATCCGGCTGAGCCTCGCCAACCAGGGAACCTTCAAGGCGCAATTGCGCGCCGTCTACCGCGCGAGCGCAGCCGGAAACATTCGGCTGATGCTGCCGATGGTCACCTCCATCGACGAGCTCCGAGCCGCAAAGGTGCTGATCGCGGAGGTGCTCGAAGACCTGGAGCGGGCCGGAATCCCCTACGACGCAAACGTTCCCCTCGGTCTGATGATCGAGGTTCCGTCGGCGGCAATCACCGCTGATGCGCTCGCGCGCGAGTGCGACTTCTTCAGCATCGGCACCAACGACCTGACCCAGTACACGCTCGCGGTCGACCGCGGCAACGAGCACGTGGCCCACATCTACGATCCCCTGCATCCGGCCGTGCTCTCGCTGATCGACGCGAGCGTTCGCGCGGCGTCTCGGGCCAACATCCCGATTTCCGTCTGTGGAGAGATGGCGAGCAATCCGCTCGCGGTGCCGCTGCTCGTCGGTCTCGGAATCCTGGAACTCTCGAGTGCCCCGAGTGCCGTGCCGCTGGTGAAGGAAATCATTCGGGAGCTCGATTTCGGCGATCTCGAAGCGGATGTGCGCGAGGCCCAGGAGGTCGGGACCGCCGCCGAGGTGCACCGGATCGGAGCGGCCCGCCTGCGGGCCGCAGGGCTGCTCGAGCACCCCGACATCGGCCCCTGGCTCCAGACGCTGGTCGAAAAGACGCTGCGGGGCCGCTGAGCGGCGCTCTGCCCGCCCCGAAGCCCGCCGGGCGGCGGCCGGCCGGATCCCGTCGACCCACCGACATCGGTGTGGTACCCATTGCGCGGCTTCGGCCCTGGCCGCGGAGGTGCGTTCCGCACCGCGGCGATCCCAGCGACCCCTGAGCGCGAGTAAAGCGATGACCGTGCCGCCGACCCAGACCCTGCGCGCCTACGTGGAACTCACGAAGCCGAGGATCCTGCTGCTCGTGATCTTCACGGGCCTGCCCGTGATGGCGATGGCCAACGAAGGCTGGCCGGGCTTTCCATTCGCCGCGGTGACGCTCTTGGGGATTGCGTTGGCGGCGGGTGCCGCAAATACACTCAATTGTTTCCTGGAGCGCGACCGCGACCTGCTGATGGAGCGGACCAACCGCCGCCCCCTGCCCGCCAAACAGATCTCCCCGCGCGCGGCCTTGATCTTCGCGCTCGCGCTCGGCGTGACGTCGACCGCGGTCTTGTACTTCGTCGCGGGTAGCGTGGCAGCTGCGCTCGGCGTCGCGAGCATCCTCTTCTATGTCTTCGTCTACACGATCTGGATCAAGCCGCGCAGCGCGCTCAACGCCGTAATCGGCGGCGCCGCGGGTGCGGCCGCTCCGCTGATCGCAGACGCCGCCGTCAACGGCCACGTCGGTGCGGCCGGTTGGCTGCTGTTTGCGATCGTCTTCTTCTGGCAACCGCCGCACGTCTGGGCGATCGCGCTGTTTCGCAAAGCCGACTACGAGCGCGCGGGAATTCCGATGATGCCGAGCGTGGTGGGCGACCAGCCGACCCGCTGGCGCATGCTCTTCTACTCGCTCGCGCTGGTCCCGGTCACGCTCGCCCCGGTGCTGCTCGGTCTGCTGGGCTGGATCTACCTGGCCGCCGCAC
>JAHEEJ010000445.1 GCA_024640705.1 Deltaproteobacteria bacterium | reverse complement strand
GATTGGGCTTGGGTGCGCGCGACCGAACGCATGATCGGCGATCCCATCCCGCGGCAGCAGGTCGAGAGCTTCACCGAGGCGGAGGCCAAACGGGATTCGCGGCGCCCAGGTACACGGAGTGTACGCGGGCGCTCGCGCGATGCGGAACGCGGTCGGCCGCGCTCTTCGCGCGGTCGGCGAAGCGGCGGGCGCTCGCGCAACAACTCGCGTCCGGCGGTGCGTTGACGAAGTATCGCAAACCGCAGACTCCAGTAATCGACGACGCATTCTAGATCCCGAGTGCCTGGCGCGGCTGCAGCCGCGCGATCGGCTTGCCGATCGTGCGCTCGTCGCGCCGGCCCTCGGTGCATCGCGTAGCGAATCGACGGGATGTCGAGGGGTGATTGCGGGATCGGCCACTAGGCAACGGCTTGTAGCCATGCCATCATCACAGCAGGTCGATTGCCAGCAGGGCCGTCGAGAGATTTCGGAGGCTGTTCGATGAGCGTGAAGCACGTGGCCGATTTGATGACCCGCGACGTCGCGGTGATCAATCGCAAGAGCGATGTGCACGAGTTGGAAAAGCTGCTGCTGGAACGGCGCGTGCACGGGCTGCCCGTGGTCAACGACGACGGCATCCTGGTCGGCGTGATCAGCCAGACCGACTTGCTGGCCTGGCACTACAACACCGGCGTGGACGGAGCAGCGTTCTACGACAATACGCGGCTGCACGTCACCGACGAGGATGCGATGGCCGGCTTGCAGCTCACCGACATCAAGACAGCGCCGGTCGAGGAAGTGATGTCTCCGATGGTCCACTGCATCAGCGCCGAACGGCCCATCGCGGTGGCCGCCGCGACGATGGTCGAAGAGCGGATTCATCGCCTGGTGGTCGTGGATGAAGAGCTCCGGGTGCAGGGTGTGATCTCCGCGCTCGACATTCTCCGCGCGATTCCCGGGGTAGAGGAATTGATTCAACCCGAGGCCGACGTCTTCGTCGACGAATCGATCATCTAACCTCCGGCATTGGTCGCGCCGATCAGCCCAGGAACGCGACTTCGATCACGCACGGGATGCGGCTTTTTCGCCAGCGGCGGATGCTGCCGCAGCCGTCCAGAACCGGTATCGTTGCCAAATGGCGCGTGTCATCACGGGAGTGGTTCTGGCCGCGGCCTTCGTTTCGGTGCTCGTCATGGCGCTGATGAAGGAGGCCCAGGTCGAGTGTGACGTGTGTATCGAGTTCGGTGGCGCGAGGGTCTGCCGCACCACCATCGCCTCCAGCCGCGAACGCGCCATCGGCGGCGCCACGAGCAACGCCTGCGCAGTCCTTTCCGCCGGCGTGACCGCTGGCATCCAGTGCGGTAACACGCAACCGAGTTCGATTAGCTGTAACGACTGAACCGCTCGATGGCGGTTTACTCTCCCTGAGCCTGTTCCGGTAGACATGGCGGCCCCGCCGCAATGGTCGAGTCCGGTAATGATTTTCGCGCTCGTGCAGCTACCAGCGACCGTTGCCAGGGCGCATCGCTTCGCGCGGCAACGCGATCGGGAAGCGCGCGCGAATTTTTTCGTCGGTCGCGCGGTCGATATACTCCGGATAGTGTGAAGAGAGCAGCTTGCGCACGCGCTGTCGCGCTTTCTCCCGGATGTCGTGTGCGCCGGCCTCTTCCCATGCGTTCGGCGCGCTCCGATCGGCGATCTCTGGATAGAGGTATTCCGTCTCCATCAGCTCGAGGGTCTGCGGGTGGCCGAGGAAGTGGCCTTCGCCGTAGGCGACGTCGCGGATGACCTGATAGGAGAGCGTCTCGTCGGTCACCTCGATCCCCCGCACGGCTCGCTGGATGCATCCCAGCATCTCGTTGTCGATCACCATTGCCTCGAACGAGCAGCCCATCAGGCTCGACAGCATTCCCGCGGTTTCAGAGATCACGTTGGCGCCGGCCAGCGCCGCCAACGCGATGCTCACACCCTTCTCGTAGCCGGCCTGGTTGTCGGCGAGTTTCGAGTCGGTCATGCCCGCACCGACGATGGTCGGCAACCCGTAGAAATTGCCGATCTGCGCCGCCGCCGCGCTGAGCACGGCCTCCTCACCGCCGCCACCGGAGAAAGCGCCGGTTCTCAGGTCGGAGACGAAAGGCCAGGGCCCGAAGGCCACCGGATGGCCCGGCACCACGAGATTCACCAGCAGCAACGCCGCGAGGGTTTCGGCCACCGTCTGCACCAGAGCGCCGGCGAGTGCCGCCGGCGCCGTTGCGCCCGCCTGCGGTGCGATGGCCACTGCCACGTTTCCGCCCATCCGCGTCGCAGCGACGCAGACTTCGCTGCTGTTCTTTTCATACGTCAGCGGTGACGCGACCGGACAGCCACCGGAACTGCAGAAGGGGCGTTCGAGGTGCCGGCCCTCGCCGCCGAGAATCAGGTCCATCATCGCGATCGCGGCGTCGACGTGCTTGACGTCGCTGAAGGTCAGGTGGGTGTGCTTGCCGGTGCCCGCCATGCACGCATAGGCGGTGTTGATGTCGTTGGCAAAGCGATCCGGGATCTCGGTGGCGGAGACCACGCGCGAGAACAGGTGGACGTGGTCGAGCTGGTCGATCAGGCGCGCGAAATCGTACAGGTCGACCAGCGTCGAGGAGCGATAGTGGCCACTCGCGAAATCGAGCGTGAGCACCGATTCGCCGCCCGGATCGAAGTGGACGCGCGAGCCGCTGATCTCCAGGTCGTTTTTGGGATCGCGCCCGTGGGCGACGTAGC
>JAHEEJ010000444.1 GCA_024640705.1 Deltaproteobacteria bacterium | reverse complement strand
CAAGGAGAAGCTGCTCGGCCGCAAGGATGCGATGGCCTCGCGCGAGAAATGGCTCACCGCGCGGCGCGGTCAGCTGCACTCGCGAATGCGTCGGCGTCGACGCCGCGACCGCAGCGGTCGCAGCGGAGGCTCCATCTCGCCGGTCAAGCTGTTCTGATCGGCATCGCGCCCGCTCCGCCCGGATCCGCGACCCGCTGAGCGGCGCGAGCATCCGGCTCCAGCGCAAACGAGGAAGCCGTGCCCCCCTGCGCCGACAAACTCGGTAGACCGATCCACGATCTTCGGATCTCGGTCACCGACCGCTGCAATTTCCGCTGCCCCTACTGCATGCCCGCGGAGCTCTACGGCGAGAACTACCAATTCCTGCCGAAAGCCGAACTCTTGAGCTTCGAGGAGATCGAGCGGCTCTCGCGCATCTTCGTCGATCTCGGCGTCGAAAAACTGCGAATCACCGGCGGTGAACCGCTGCTCCGCCACGGGCTGCCGCGTTTGATCGAGCGGTTGGCGGCGATCGAAGGGCAGCACGATCTCGCACTCACCACCAATGGCTATCTGCTCGAAGAACAGGCCGCGGCGCTGCGCGAAGCGGGACTCGAACGCATTACGGTGAGTCTCGATAGCCTCGATGAAGAGATCTTCAAGCAGATGAATGGCCGCACTTTTGGTCCGCAGCGCGTTGTCGCGGGCATCGAGGCCGCGGATCGCGCGGGGATCGGTCCGATCAAGATCAATTGTGTGGTGCAGCGTGGTGTCAACGACCACACCCTCGTCGATCTCGCGCGCGCGTACCGCGGAACGGGCCACATCGTTCGCTTCATCGAATACATGGACGTCGGAACCCTGAACGGATGGGATCTCTCGCAGGTCGTGACCGCGTCCGAGATCGTCGAGCGAATCGGCGCGGAGTTTCCGATCGAGCCCGTCGACCGCAACTACCGCGGGGAGGTCGCCAACCGCTACCGCTACCGCGACGGCGGCGGCGAGATCGGAATCATCGCGTCGGTCAGCGAACCCTTCTGCGGAGATTGCACACGCGCGCGCCTCACCATCGAGGGCAAGCTCGTCACCTGCCTGTTCGCCGCCGGAGGAATCGATTTGCGCGCCCCGCTGCGTTCGGGCGCTTCGGACGACGAACTCCGCGAACTCATCGAGAGCATCTGGACCCAGCGGACCGATCGCTATTCGGAAGAGCGCGCCGAACTCACCGCGAGCGGCGATGCGTCGACCCGCAAGGCCAAGATCGAGATGTACCAGATCGGTGGATAGGCGGTAGGCGGGACGTCGGTGAACGTCCACCAACATTTCGCGAGGCTGCGATTTCCGAAGGTCGCCAGATGAAGCAGTCGATGATCGTCGCGCTGATCCTTTTACTCGGCTCGAGTGCCTCCGCGCGGCTTCCCGTCGAGGCAGCGGGTCTCGACGGCGCTTCCCTGCTGACCGACCCGGTGGAGCTGGAATCCTTCATGGACGGCGCCGTGGCGGCGCTGTTGGAAGCGCACGACGTTGCGGGCGGGACCGTCGCGGTGGTCAAGGACGGCGAGCTGTTCTTCGCCAAGGGTTACGGCCTTGCCAACGCCGAGGAAGGCAGCGCGGTCGTCGCGTCCAGCTCCATGTTCCGGATCGCTTCGATCTCCAAACTCTTTGCCTGGACCGCGGTGATGCAGCTTTGGGAGAAGGGGAAGCTGGATCTCGACGAGGACGTGAACCGCTATCTCGATTTCGAGATCCCGGCATCCTTCCCGCAGTCCATTTCGCTCACCCACCTCCTGACCCACACCGCCGGATTCGAGGATCGGTACCGCGGGTTATTCGGCGACGGCATCGAGGATCTGGGTCCACTCGGCAAAGTGCTCGCGAACAACATCCCCGCCAGGGTGTGGCCGCCCGGTGAGGTGAGCGCCTACTCCAACTTCGGTGCAGCTCTCGCCGGTTACATCGTCGAGCGGGTGTCCGGCCTGCCATTCGAGCAGTACATCGAGGAGAAGATCTTCGCTCCGCTGGGGATGCAGCACAGCACGTTCCGGCAACCGGTACCGCCCGAGTTCGAGGCCGATCTCGTCGCCGGCCACGCGTTTGATGCGGGCGAGCATCGCGTCCAGGATTTCGAGTTCGATCCCGCCGTGGCCGACGGTGCCATGAGTGCCAGCGCGAATGACATGGCGCGTTTCATGCTCGCCCATCTCCAGCTCGGCCGTTACGGTGACGTCCGCATCCTCGAAGAAGCGACAGCGAGGAAGATGCACAGTCGGCTCTTCGCGCCGGATCCCAGGGTGCCTTCGGCGGCCCACGGTTTCTACGAGGTGGACGCAAACGGCCGCCGGGCGATCGCACACGGGGGTGATCTCGCGTACTTCCACAGTGATCTCGTATTGCTACCGGAGGAAGGGATCGGCCTCTTCGTTTCCTTCAACAGCGAGAGCGGCGGGGAGGCGCGGAGTGAGATCGTCCGGGTCTTTCTCGATCGCTACTTCCCGGGACCGGTCGCGGCGCGCTTGGATCCGCCGCCGGACTTTGCGGATCGCGCGAGCCGATTCGCCGGCTGGTACCGGATGAGCCGAGCCCCATTCGAGACCATCGAGAAGGTCATGCTGCTGGCCTTCGGTGACGCAGAGGTCTCTGCTACCGCTGACAACAAGCTGTTGATCTCGGTGATGGGTGAGCACGCGGAGATCGTCGAAGTCGAACCGCTGCTCTTCCGGCCGGTCGGAAAGAAGATCCTGGGGGAAATCGCAGCGATTGCCTTCGAGG
>JAHEEJ010000122.1 GCA_024640705.1 Deltaproteobacteria bacterium | reverse complement strand
CCCGGTCCCCGCGCGTAGGCGGGAACGTCCTCGCCGGAGTGGGTTTCGCTGCGCATCGGGACGGCGGCCTCCTGCAGGTAGTCGGGGTCGGCGGTGTCGACTTCCGTGAGGTCCGGTCGCCCCTGGGTGGTTCCGCTGGATACGCGTGCGCGGTGCGGGTGGAATTTGGATCCTTCCGGCTGGTCATTACTCGGTCCGGTGTAACCCGGACCGTTTTGATAACCCAGCGTCGTGAACGGCAGCCCCAGAGCGTCGAGCGCGGGCTCTTCGGCGGGATGCCCTCGGAGGTCGTTTTCGATCGTGAGGCCGAGAATGTCGTTTCCGCGGGTCGGATATCCGCCCAGCGTAAATACGTGCCCGTGGTCGGGTGTGACGACGATGAGCGTATCGTCTGCACTCGTTCGCTCAGCCGCGACGCCAATCGCGTGTGCGAATTCGATGGTTTCGGTGAGGGCGCGAAATGCGTTGCCGTAGTGGTGTCCGTGATCGATCCGGCCGCCCTCGACCATCAGGAAGTAGCCGCGTGGATTGCGCTCGAGGATTTCCAGCGCCGTGATCATCATCTGCGTCAGTGACGGCTGGCACGGAAGTGCGTGTTCGCGGTTGCTTTCGAAACGCAGGTGTTTGACAGCGAAGAGGCCGAGCAGATGCGAAGTCGCAGCGGTATCGAGATGCTTGATTTCTGCACAGCTGCGCACGAAAACCGATCCGGGGCGGCGAGCCAGCCACTCCTCGGTGAGGTCGCGACCGTCGCTCCTCGTGATGGCCGGTCCCTCGAGGTGCGGCCACAGCGAAGCGGTCGCCGGCCCACCGGGCCGGAAGTACTGCTCTCCACCGCCGAGCACGACTTCGATTCCGTCACCGTGCGAGAACTCGATCAGTTGGCGCGCGATGTCGGGGAAATCTGCCGCTCGCGCCTCGGGAGTCAACGCGGTGTCGCTCTCCCAATCCCGGTCGGGCGAATGGGCGTACAGCGCCGCGGGTGTCGCATGGGTGACCGAGGTGGTCGTCACGATGCCGGTCGAGAGTCCCCGGTCTTCGGCGGCTTCGACGAGGGTCGCGAGTCGGTGTGCGTCGGCGCGGCTGAAGTCACCTCGATCGACGGAGGCGTCGACGGAAAGGACGCCTGCGCGGGTCTTTTCGCCCGTGACGATTGCCGTCATGGTTCCCGCCGAGTCCGGAGTCTGTTGGTTGGTGTTGTAGGTCTTGATCAGGGCGACGTCGGGAAACCGCTCGAAGCTCAGCTGGTTCTCCTCTCCGCTCTCTCCCCTCAGCTGTCCCTCGAGGATTCGGGCCGCGGTGACGGTGCTGATCCCCATTCCATCACCGATGAAGAGGATCACGTTCGTCGCTCGGTTGGAAATTTCATCCGGTCGTTGCGCGTCTGCGGTGACGGGCGGGGGCGCGACCTTCTCTGGCCTCGCTCCCGCGCAGGCGAACTGGAATTGGAGTGCGCCGGCTGCCGCCGTTGCCGTCGCGAGAATCGCGATACTACGCCGTAGCCTCATCACCCGATCCTCTCCTCTGCGCGGTCGTGACGACGAGCGCGAGCCCATTCTAGCCATCGTTCAGGCTGCACCGCGCCGGTCACACAGCCCGAGTGCTTCCAATTCCCCCCGGGCGCTTCCCGACCAGTCTTTGTGGGCGCGCGGGTTCGCGGGGCTGGGGTGCAGAATCCGCCCGACGCGCACTTCGCGATCGGCGAGGGCTTCCCGGGCGCGCCGTTCGGCGAAGGCTCCAATGCCGACCACCCACTCGGCCTCGAAGATCTCCACCAGGCGCCGCAGGTAGGCGTCGCAGTGATCGAACAGCGGCTCTCGCTCGCTGGCGGGCAGCTTGTCTGGCGTTCGGTTGCGGCCGCTCGACTCGATGAATACCAGCGGGCAGTAATTTGCGATGAAGCGGTTCTTGAAGAACCGCTCGGGCCTGCCGTAGTGCTCTGCGATTGCGCCCCAGAGCCGCGACCCGCTGACCTCGCTTCGGGGACAATCGAATCCCTGGACGGGCCGCTTGGGATGCTCGGCCGCCGGGCGCCCGACAGACTCTTCGATGCCCAACCAATCTCGCACGTAGGCGATGTCGCCGAACGGGACGCCGGTTTGCGCCATGCCGAACGGCCCCGGGTTCATGCCGAGAAAGATCACCGCCTTGGGGTCGTCGCCATAGGTTCGGATGTAGCGGTTGTGGGCGCGCCGGGCGTACTCGAGCGGGTTGTAGACATGGGTGACGGGGGCGGCGAAACGCAGGTCCGCGAGCCGCTCGCAGAGTTCCCGCGTCGTTGCTCGAACCTTCGAGGCGATCTTTCCCGGCATGCTGTGCGTTCTCCAACGAGTCGCCGTTCGAGGCCTCGGCTGACACCGGAAACGACCGATCGGCGCCGGCCTCGGGAACGATTGCGGATCCCGACGTGGACGGTCGCAAAGTCGACTCGTGTGTCCATTTTGGGGACGGGATGTAACGGCCTCCGCGGCGTCGCCGCAAGCGGTTTCTCGATCGCGGCGGGCTGAATCTCACGAGCGGCCAGCCGAGCTGCTCGGAGCCCGCCGCGAGGCGATTCCTGGCTCGTTGGGGGCGCAGAGTCGTGCCCGGTTGGACTAGAATCCCGCAGTGCCCGGGGGGGTGCGGCGCGAAGGTTCCATTCGCGGCGGAATCGCTGGTTCGCTACAGGCTGTCTGCGGGGATCGACTGACGGGTCGACTTCTGTGCGGAGGCCGATCCCACCCCGGATGCGACGCGGCAATGACGCGGGAAGCCCCTCGGAACTGGAGCGCATGAGCGAAGCCGAAGTACCGGAATTTCGGGTTGCATTCGACGGCGTTTCGCTCAAGCGCGGCGAGCGGTTGATCTTCGACGGGCTGTCCTGCGGATTTCCGCGCGGTCGGGTTTCCGTGGTTCTCGGAGGCAGCGGTGCGGGCAAGAGCACCTTGATCCGCATGATCGGAGGGCTCCAGAGGCCGGATAGCGGCAGTGTTCGCGTGGCCGGGCAGGACATCACCGGGTTTTCCGAACGCGAACTCTTCAAGGTGCGAGACCGGATCGGAATGCTCTTTCAGGGGGGAGCGTTGCTCGACTCGATGACGGTTGCCGAGAACGTCGCGCTGCCGTTGCGCGAGCACACCCGTCTCGCTGATATGGATATCGAGTCCGAGGTCGATCGCCGGCTCGTCGCGGTGGGTCTTGCGAATACGGGGCACCTCTATCCCCGGGCACTCTCTGGGGGCATGGGCCGCCGGGCCGCGCTGGCCCGAGCGATCGTGATGGATCCCGAAATCCTCCTGGTCGACGAGCCATTTTCCGGTCTCGACCCGATCAACGTGCGACGCATCGAAGCGTTGCTCGTCGATCTGAATCGGCACCTCGATCTGACCTTGATCGTGACCTCTCATCACATGGCTTCGTCACTCCGCATGGCCGATCGGCTCGTCTTCATGGTCGACGGAATTGCGATCGCGGGTTCACCCGCCGACCTGCTCAAGAGCGAGGACGAGCGCATCGTGGAGTTTCTCAGCGCCGAGAGCGATCGCTTCGCAGAGCACCACGAACTCGACGTCACCCCGCTGATGGATCGTCGAACGATGCCGGATCGTCGGAAGAACTCGTGAAACTCGAATTGATCGAAAATCTGGGGTATCGGTCGCTGGTGGTGCTCGAGCACCTCGGCCGGATTGCGCAGTTCGGAATTCGGATCGTGGTGTGCTTGCTGGTGCGCCCCTATCGGATCCGCCGGCTCGTGGCCGATGTGTACGATGCCGGCGTCTTGTCACTGCCCGTCGTGTGCCTCTCCGGTGCCGTGGTCGGGGGGACGCTCAGCCTGCTCGGCTACACGACACTGGTCCGGTTCGGCGCCGAAGAGGCCCTCGGCGCGCTGGTCGGACTCGCGGTGATCCGGGAACTCGGGCCGGTCCTCACCGCGCTGCTCGTAACCGGACGCGCGGGATCCGCGATCGCGGCGGAAATTGCGACGATGGTGACCACCGAACAGCTGGACGGCCTGCGGATGATGTCGGTCGATCCGGTCGACTTCGTCGTGTCGCCGAAGGCGCTCGCGCTGCTGCTCGTGATGCCGCTTCTCGCGGGATTGTTCATCGTCTTCGCGCTCGTGGGAGGCTACGGGATTGCGGTCGGATTGCTCGGCGTCGACGGCGGTTCATTCATGAGCAGCATGGAAGGATCCGTCAAATTCTGGAACGACGTCATCGGAAGCTTTTCGAAGGCGATCACTTTCGGCGCGCTGACGGGCCTGATCGCGACCTATCGCGGCTACATCAGCGAACCGACGGCCGCAGGCGTGAGCGCCGCGACCACGGGCACCGTCGTGATCGGATCCGTCGCTATCCTGGTTTTTGATTTCTTCCTCAATGGATTCTGGGGAGTCTAGGAGTGTCACGACTCCGTAGGAGGCAATACTCGTCATGAAACGCTCTCCGGTACGCGATCTCGTCGTCGGTATTTTCGTGCTCTGTGGGCTCGCTTCGATCGCCTATCTCTCGATCCAATTGGGTGGGCTTTACTACAGCGGCCCCGCCGGTTTCAAACTCATCGCGACTTTCGATGAGGTCGGAGATCTCAAGCCCCGCTCCGCGGTCGTGATCGCGGGCGTGAGGGTCGGGCAGGTCGTGTCGATCGAATTGGACGACATCCTCAGGGCGCGCTGCACGCTCGACCTCGATCCGAGTCTCGGCCTGGACGTCGAGACCTCGGCTGCAATCAAGACGGCGGGGTTGCTCGGCGAGAAATTCATCGCTCTGGAGCCCGGCGGATCGGATGAAATGCTTGAATCCGGCGACGAGATCGGCCGAACAGTGTCTGCGTTGTCGATCGAAAGCCTGGTCGGCAAATTCGTGAACGACGCCGGTCTGGAGGAGGACTGAGGATGAGGCCCCGCGGGAGGGATCCGGCGCCGCGACCGCGGCTCGCCGCATTGACCGTGATTGCCGCGGCAATCACTGCAGGGATCTCCTGTGCGCCCATCACCGGCCCTCGCGATCCTTCGGACCCCTGGGAGCGGATGAACCGCGGAACCTTCCGCTTCAACGAGGGCCTGGATCGCTGGGTGGTCGCGCCCGTCGCGAAGGGCATGGACTTCGTGCTTCCCGATCCCGTGGAGCGCTCACTCGCCAAATTCTTCGAGAACTCCAAGATCCCGATCCATTTCGGCAACGCGCTGCTGCAATTCAAACCCGTGTCGGCCGTCGAAGACCTCGCTCGCTTCGTGGTCAATACCAGCATCGGACTGGCGGGATTCTTCGATCCCGCCAGCCATCTTGGACTCGAGGCGCACCAGGAGGATTTTGGCCAGACCCTCGGGGTCTGGGGGATACCAGCCGGCCCCTATCTGGTACTGCCGGTGTTCGGGCCGTCCAATCCGCGGGATAGCGTCGGGCTGGCCGTCGATTCGTTTTCGACCGTGTATCCGTGGTTCATACCGCTCTACGCGAGTTTTTCGATTGGCGTGGGTCAGCGGCTCAATTGGCGCTCGCTCAACCTCGATGGAATTGCTGCGGAGCGCGAAGCGGCGCTGGACTACTATGTGGCGGTTCGGAACGCCTATTTGAGTTATCGGGAAAACCTGGTGCGGGACCAGAAGGAAGACGAGACGGATGACGAAGACCTCTATTACCTCGACTGAACGACGGCCGCAGGGGCTGTTACGGCTTTTGCGAACAGCCACGGTGGTGCTCGTCGCCCTGGCGAGCGGCTTCGCCGCGCCGGGCGCTCGCGCGATGACCGAATCCGAGGCGGGTGCGCGCGCCGTCATCTCCGAGACCGTCGACGAAGTTCTCGCCGTGCTGCGGGACAAGTCCGTCCCGACCGAGGAGCGCATTCGCGCGCTCGAGCAGATCGTCTACGGACGCTTCGATCTCTACGTGATGTCCCGTCTGGTGCTCGCCCGAAACTGGAAGCGGTTCTCGGAGGAGCAGAAGGAAGAGTACGTCAAGGAATTCAAGCAGTACCTGACGAACAGCTACGGCAACCGGATCGAGCGCTACGACCAGCAGGAAGTGGAAATCATCGGAGAGCGCGAGGAGCCGCGGGGCGACGTCGTGATCCAGACGAAGATCCTCGGCGGCGAGTTCGAGGGCGCATTGGTCGACTATCGGTTGCGCAAACAGGACGCGGGTTGGCGCGTGATCGACGTGGTCATCGAGGGCATCAGCATGGTCTCGAACTACCGCGACCAGTTCAAATCGATCGTGAGCACCGGCGGGCCCGAGCTGCTGCTGCAGAAGCTCAAGGAAAAGAACGCCGCGGGGATGGTGCTCGACGAAACGTCGGCGAAGTCTCAACCCGGCAATTCGGACCTCTAGGACTGCCGATAGCCCGCGATGTAACAGACCCAGGCCGGATCATCGGGCGCCTGCTCTCGCGGGCTGAAGATGTCGTTGCCCTCGCCGGTTTCGCGGTCCGTTCCCTCCCAATAGACCTCTGACTTGTCGAAGCCCGCCTCCTGCAGGAGTTCGCGGATCTCCGGAATCGACCAGAGCCTCCAGTCGTAGCGAAACGCTCGCTTCATCTGGCTGCCATCCGGAAACTGGAAGTGGATGAAGTTGGTGACGTCGTGGTGGATGGGATCGAAGCGGTGCTGATCCCAGATGTAGTCGAAGTCGTCATCCACTTGACGCGTCTCTTCGCTGGTGCGCTGGGCATCTGCGCCGCCGTAGGCGTCTAGGATCAGCGCTCCTTCGGGATTCAACGTCGCGTATGCACGCTTCAGATAATGCAGCAGCGACGCGCGCTCCTTGAACAGGAAATAAGAGAAGTTGAAGGCGACCGTGACGTCGACACTTTCGTGCCCGATGTCGAGGACATCCCCTTCGATCAGCTTCACCCGGGAGGCCTGGTCGGGTTTCAGCCTGCCGACATTGTGCTTGCGTCCCCACTCGAGCGGATCGGGGTCGAGGTCGATCCCCCAGGCGCGGTGCTCGCTCGACCGCTGCACCCACCGGCACGCCAGCAGCGCGGTTCCGCAAAAATCCTCGCGGAGTGTTCGCGCAGGGCGAGAGAATTGATTGCGGAAGACCTTCTGGATCAGCGGGATGTCCGCGTCGGGTTCCTGGACCGCCCTCTGGTAGAGGTCGTGCTTGTCTGCTGTCCGGGCCATCTTCGTGGTCTTCGCCGCTCGCCGTTTCGAACTTCGCTGCTTCTGCTTTCGCGCCATCTGGTTTCACCCGCCTCCTATTCGAACCGTACGAAGGGGCATCCTCGCTCAGAACGCGGCCTGACTCAATGACCTGCCGGTTCCTGAGCCGCTGAATTTTTCCGGGATCGCGGCGTCAAATGGGGCAGGTCCACGAGTAGGAGGAATGGTAATGACCCGAAACGCTCAGGCACGACCGGAATGGCTCTCTGGCGCGATCATCGCGTTTCTCGCGATGTTGCTGTTCGCTCCCAGCGCAGCATGGGCGGGCGGCCGTCACGACGACTACGACCGCGATCGCACTTCCAATCATTACGGGTCACAACCCGACCACGCGCGTCATTGGAATGCCTCCCACAAGCGCCACCACAAGGCGCTCCACAAGCACAAGCACCACGGCAAGCGGCGTGGACACCAGAAACACCACGTCGATTATTACTGCAGACCGTGTGATCGCTACTTCAGCGCGCGGGACGGGCTCTACGGTCACGTCAACGATCGACACCGGGTTCCGTACCAGCGACTGGAAATCGCAGTCAGCTTTGGCGAGTTTGGTTGGATCTTCTTCGGCGGATGATCGGGGGGAGTCTGCGAACGGCTGCAGGGTCAGTCGGATCGACGGCTCGCGAAACGGGCGGCGGCGGGGTGGGGCGCCGCCGCCCGTCTTCGATCCACACCGCTCAGCGGTCGGAGGCGGCGGCCGCGGCGATCAGGTTTAGAAACTCCGGGTCGCGCCAGTCGCGATCGTCAGTGCCGAAGCGCGCGACCACGAGGTTCAGCGACGGGATCACGAACAGGCGCTGGTTGCCAGCGCCGGCCGCCATGACGACTCGCGTCGATTCTTCGCGGCGGTCGGCGGACTCACCCGCGGTGGATGCTTGCGAATCCGCCGCGGAGAGCTCGCGATCGTTCAACCAGAAGCCGAGGCCGAAGCGCGGTTGCACTTCGCTGGGCACGAGACACGTTTCGATAGCGGCTGCGTCGAGCACGGTTTCTCCGCGCCAGATGCCTCGGTCTCTGATGAATACGCCGAATTTCGCCCACTCGCTCGCGGTCATTCGCGCCCCGTTTGCGAGATCGGGATTGTCGGCTGCATCGCGCTCCCAGCTGTTGATCTCCAGACCGATCGGCTCGAGGATCTGCGCCTCGAGGTAGCTGAGCGGGTCGAATCCCTTGGGCGCGAGTTTCCGGCGCAGCACTTCACCCAACACGGCGAGGTGGCTGGGGCCAACCTGGAAGCGCTCACCGGGTGCTGCGACCATCTCCAGCGTGAGTGCGCGCGCGTAGTGGTTGGCCGGCTTTTCTCGCAGCAGTGGGTAGACGCCGGACTCCAGACCGCTCGTGTACTGGAGCAGTTGACGGATACGCATGTCGCTTTTCCAGCGCACGCCCTCCCACTCTTCGATCGTGGATGCGACCGGTTCGTCGAGGTCGAGCAAGGCTTCGCTTTCGGCGGCCAGCGTGGCGGGACCCCAGAAGCTTTCGCTCGCGCCGTGTAGCGGATGGGCCTCTTCGAGTTCATGGCCGTTCTGGCCGATCGCCAGCGCGACGCGGTCCCCCTCGATCACGACCAGTGCCAGCCCGCCGTGTTGCGCGGAGTAGGCGGCGGCTTCTGCGTAGGCCGCATTCTCGATCGCGGGAGTCGGCGTGTGCTCGACCACCGGAGCCGGCGCGACCGGCTCCTCGACGGGTTCGACGTGGGGCGGAGCGGGGCGCGAAGCGCCCGTGCAGCCGGCTAGCGCGAATGCCAGCGCGGCCGTTACCAGCAAGAAGATGTTTTTCAGTGTTTGCGTCATGACCTTCCGAAAACCGTTCGTGTGGTGGGATCCTACCCAAAGCGGGCAGCGGGATCGTACCCGAGATTGCGTGTCCGTCAGCTACTTCGGGTCTTCGAATTGGGGTGCGCGCTGTTCCAGATTCGCGCGGACCGCTTCGATCTGATTGGGTGCGCCGATCAGCGGGCGCTGGAGTTGCGCCTCGCGTTCGAGACGGTCTTGGATCGAGCCCGGATCGGATTCCCCGAGCAGCTGCTTTGCGGCGCGAATCGCGTCTGGCGAACGGCGAGCCACGTCGCGCGCGAACTCGAAGGCCTGCTCCCTCGGCGTATCGCTCACGTGCGTGGCCAGCCCCAGTTTGCACGCCTCGACCCCCGAAACGATCCGGCCGGTGAAGATGAGCTCCTTCGCGACGTCGAGCCCGACCAGGCGCCGCAGTGAGACGGCACCCGTCATGTCCGGGATCAGGCCCCACTTGATTTCCATCGCCGAGAGCCTCGCGTCCGATGTGACGAAGCGAATGTCTGCGGCCAGCGCGATTTGAAATCCCGCACCGAAGGCGACCCCGTGGACGGCCGCGATCACGGGAATCGGCAGCTCTGTCCAGACCCAGGCCGCGCGTTGTACGAAGTTTGCGGGGCTCTCGGTGTCTCTTTCGAGCAGCCCATCCACGTTGCTCTCGAACCTGGAAAACAGCGCGACGTCGAGCCCGGCGCAAAAGGCCTGGCCCTCGCCGGATAGGACGACGGCGCGAAGCGAGCGGTCGTTCGCGAGCGCGCTCCCCACGGTGCCGAGCGCTTCGATCATCTCGAGGTCGCAGGCGTTCATCTTGTCCGGCCGATTCAACCGGACGTCGGCGATTCCCTCGCTGTCGATTGAAATGGAAACCCGGTCGGACATGGGATCCTCCTGGCGCCTGGG
>JAHEEJ010000443.1 GCA_024640705.1 Deltaproteobacteria bacterium | reverse complement strand
GCGGCAGCGGCTGGCATCAGGAGAAGTGGACGGAATTGCCCGATCCCAACCTCGACGGCCTGCCACTCCACACGCAACTCTCTTCCGTGTCTCCCCGAAATCCCGTCCACCTCGCCCACTCGAGCGGCCACGCGATCTTCGTCAACGAGATGGCGATGCAACTCGCGGGCATCGACTCCGACACCCCCGACCCGCCGGGCGGCACGATCGTCCGGGACGCCGAGGGACGCCCGACGGGCTTGATGCGAGAAACCGCGGAGGGGTTGATTCAGGCGGTGATCGACCGAGAAAATTCCGAACGCGCTCCGCAGGAGCGCGAAGCCGAACTTCGGCGCCAGATGGAACTCGCGGGCCGAGAAGCCCTGTCGAAGGGGATCACCACCGTCCACGACGCGGGCGCGAGTTTCGACGACATCGACCGCTTCAAGGCCTGGGCGGACGAGGGCGCGCTGCCGGTTCGCTTGTACGTGATGGTGGGCCTCGATGAAACCAACGAGGTGCTCGCTGAGCGGCTCGACGACTACCGGATCATCCCCGAAGGCAACGACTTCCTCGCCGTGCGTTCGATCAAGCGGATGGTCGACGGTGGTCTCGGAGCCCACGGCGCCTGGCTGCTGGAGCCCTACTCCGACATGCCCGAAAGCATCGGCCTGATCCTGGATTCGCCCGACGACATCGAAGCGACCGGCCGGATCGCGATCCAGCACGGTTTCCAGCTCAACACCCACGCCATCGGCGATCGCGGCAACCGCGAGATCCTCGACGTCTATCAGCGCATCTTTGCCGAAAATCCCTCCGCGCACGATCTGCGCTGGCGCATCGAACACGCCCAGCACCTCGATTCCGCGGACGTGCCGCGCTTCGCGGAACTCGGGGTGATCGCTTCCATGGAGGGCGTGCACGCGTCTTCCGACGGACCGTGGCTGCCGAAGCGCCTCGGCGACAAGCGGGCCGGCGACATCTCCTATGTCTGGCGGAGCCTGCTCGATGCGGGTGCGGTCGTCACCAATGGAACCGATGCGCCCGTCGAAGACATCGATCCCATCGCGAGCTTCTACGCCTCGGTCACGCGCGAGATGGCAAACGGCGAGTCATTCCACCCCGAGCAAGCGATGACGCGAACCGAAGCCCTGCGCTCCTACACGATCGACAACGCCTACGCGGCCTTCGAAGAACACCTCAAGGGTTCGATCACGCCCGGCAAACTCGCCGACATCACCATCCTCTCCAAGGACATCACGACGATTCCACTCGAAGAGATCCCCACCACCAAAGTGGATTACACGATCCTCGGCGGCAAGATCGCCTACTCGCGAGCCGCCAACTAGAAACGCGACCGCCGCTCTCAGTACACAGCTTAATGCGGGACGCCTGATCGGGAAGCGGGAGG
Organism: Deltaproteobacteria bacterium; assembly: GCA_024640705.1. GTDB lineage: Bacteria > Myxococcota_A > UBA9160 > UBA9160 > SMWR01 > JACZVU01. The sequence continues at coordinate 1,376 of JAHEEJ010000443.1, read as the reverse complement.
CAAGAGCTACTCACTCCAACCCCATGTCGATCGCAGCTCTTGCCTCCCGCTTCCCGGCGAATCGTTTTCTCAATGCAAAGGAAAACCAGCGAATCCAGAGCCCTCTCGAAAGGAAGCGTCACTTGGGGTCGGTGGCGGGAGGCCATCGGGCGACATGGGGTTCGAGCCTGATGGCCTCCCGCCACCGAGCCCGAGCACCCAACCCCGCCTAACCGTCAGCGCGAAGCGCGCTCGGTGTAGATCGCGCGCGCTTCGTTGAGCAAATTCATGACGACCGACTTTTCTTCCGCGGTGTTGTAGCCCGCGTGGGTGCTCGCGTTCTCGATCAGGCGGTCGATCCAGGCGATGAAATAGTCGGCGTCCTTCGGAGAGCGCACGGGTTCATCGCCGACTGTGACGTAGATCGGACTCGTCGTCGCAAATGGCAGATAGTCCCGCACAGGGTGGGTCGACTTCGAGTTCCAGGCGCGCAGCACGTACCAGCCAGAGCGCGAAATCTCGATCTTTTGCGAAGCGCGACCCGAGACCCCACCGGCATCGATCGGCAGCGAAGCGACCACCTCGCCATTGCCAACCACTTCGAAGTGGTCGAGCGAAACGATCGATCGCAAGGAGGCTTGCACTTCGAGCTGGTGCGAGCCCGCCGGAAGCTCGATGCTGTCGCCGATCTGCTTGCCGCCGAGGCTGAACTCCAACAGCGGACCGTTCGTGGCGAAGGTCCTGCCCGCGACGAGCGCATCGAGGAATTGGCGGTGATCCAGCGGAGCCGACGTCTTTGCGTAGACCCGGTTCAATCCGATCGGCCCGCGCAACGACGCGTAATTCAACATCGCGTCGGTGCCCGAGCCGGTCGGAATCCGGAACCCGCAGTTGAGCAACCGATACCAGACGGTCTGGGTCGCAAACGGATCCACATTGAAGCCCACCGCTTCGTAGTAGTCGACCTTGCCGAGGGCCACGTCGACCGGGATCTCGTGGGTGAGAGGCTTATCGGTGTCCGACGGATCCGGAACCGTGTCGAATGGGTGGACGTAACCCGCAACTCCCCCCTGGGCGTGCGCGAGATCGATGATCAGCGCGTTCGGCGGGTAGAGGCTTGCGGCCGCCGTATTCGCATAGGCGGCGTAACCGGGCAGCAGGATGTTTTCGCGCAGTCCGAGCAGACCGACGTGTCCCCACGCACTGGTGTGAAACTCCTGGCCGTGATTGAGCACGACGTTCTCGGCTGGAAACACGTCCGGGCTGCCGTCGAAATGAGCGATGTCGGGGACGCGCTGCTCCTTGTTGACGATCAGGTTTTCGACGAGGTGCAGATCTTCGGCGGATGCCTGGAACGCGACTTGCTCCGGGTTCATTCGATAGGCGCCGGCATAATT
>JAHEEJ010000121.1 GCA_024640705.1 Deltaproteobacteria bacterium | reverse complement strand
TGCTCAGCGATCTGCTTCGCCCCGAACGCCGACGTTTGCTCTTCGAGCGGCGGCGTTTCTATCTGAGTTTTGCGGCGGCGGGATTGCTCCTTCTCGCTGGGACTTCGTTGTTGCGCGGGCCCGGCGAGCAGAATGTCTGGATCGATTTCGCGAAGAATACCCTGCAGCACAGCAAGGCCTACTCGGTCAACATGTTGGGACTCAAGTATCCCTTCATGTATTCGGATGAGACGAATCTGGAGGCGATGTCGCGCAGCTCGAAGCCCATCGACTGGCGGGCCGAAGTGACTGCGAGATTCTCCCGAAATGTCATGAGTTACCGTCTCGCCGCGGCCGCGCTCGTCGCGCTTTCCATCCTCTATTTGAGGCGAATCAGAGACGGCGGCGAGGCGTTGTTCGTCGGACTCGTATGGGTCTACGCCTTCTTACAGGTTGCAGTGTATGACTATATGTTGATGAGCCTCGTGCCCCTCATTTTCGTGAGGGATCAGCGGATGTGGTGGGTGCTCGGTCTGGCCTGGATCGCGATTGGGATCGCCATCCAGCTGCCCGCCTCGGAATCCGCCTACGACTGGGGGTTCAACGCCATCAGCGTCATTTTGGCGGTGTATCTCGCGGCGACTCTCGCACTGCGGGCGTTCATCTGGCGCGAGCCAGATCGGCCTTGTCTGCCCCGTTCTGTTGCGTAGTGCCCAATCCTAGATATTCGGATCCACGACTTTTCGGTGACCCGCCAATGACTGAAGATCCGCCGTGGAGGTCGTCGTCTGTGGGGCATCGGTCGAACTCCGGCGCAGCAGTGCCATCGCAACGCTGTAGGCGAAGGCGGGTACCGCGAAACTGGCCACCGAAGCCGGAAGAAATCGGAACATCTCGGTGGTTTCGGATGTGAGCGGGTTGTAGAGCATCAGGTAGACGATCTGCCCCAGCAGCACGCACCCCAGCGCCGCCCAGTTGTAACCACCCCAATAATGGTATTCCGCATTGGCATCGTCGCTGAAGATCGCCCACAAGTTCAGTTTCTGGCCGCGCAGCAGGAAGAAGTCTGCAAACAGGATCCCGGCGACCGGCGCAAAGAGTGTGCCGTTATAGGTCAGGAACGCGTCTCCAAGGTTATAGAGTTCCTGGGGCCACACGACGAAGGGCAAGCAGGGAAGGATGGTGAGCATCATCAGGTAGGACCAGGGAAGCAGGCGAAAACGCTCGATGTGCCGCAGTGCCAGTCCGCTCGCGAACATCGAGACGGAACTGGAGGTGATGTTGGCGAGTGCGACGAAACACAGTGCGAGCACTCCCATGATGGGTCCGCCTAGGGGCACCATCCACTCGGTGGGGTCGTCGCTCTTCAGGACCAGCGCCGAGAAGAGCGCGACCGAACAGACGATCGCCTGGGAGAATCCCATCTGTAGGATGATCGGATAGACGGCGTTTCGTCGTCTGCGGGTATTGCGCGCGAGAAACCCCAGCCCCCCCCACCATCCGACACCTCCGGCAATCCCGATCTCGACGGCGATCATGTAATTGACGAACGGATTCGGAAACGGGTGGAGGGGTTTGGCGGCCGCGATCTCCTGCCAGCCGTGCTCGGAGATGAGCATGTAGATCATGAACACGATCAGGACGCTGAGTCCCGGCGTGATGATCGAGTTCGAGACGTTGAGCCAGTGGACGCCCCGGGTGACGATCGCGTACGAGATCGCGAGGCCGAGCGCTACGCCCGCACCCACGACCCAGCCCGGGGGTGTGTAGCCCAATGCATGGATGATGTTGCGGATGCCGTTACCGAACAGCGTGAGGATGAGTCCGTTCCAGCCGAGCATGTTGATCAAGAAGAAGAGGAGGACCACGCGTGAACCGCGCTGACCGAATGCCGGCTTGCAGAAGTCGATCTGTTCGAGGCCGTAGCGGTGGCAGCCGAGCGAAACGGACATGGTGGTGAGGAAGATGCCGATCAGGCTTCCCGCGATCAGGCATGCGACGCCCTGCACCGCACCAACGAGGTTGGCCACATAGCTCCCGGTGAGGAAGCACCAGGTGGCGACCGCGTACGCGAAACAGGTGTTGTGGGCGCCGAGTGTTCCGTACTCGCGTTCGCTCGGCAGCAGCGGAAGGCGCCCGAAAAGGCTCTCCTGGCGGATCAGCTCGTTACTGGAATCAGCAGGCATCTGCTTCACGGCGGACTCCGAGGGACTCCTTCCGGTTGGAAGAGCGCGAGTATATCCATTTGTCGCGACCCCGCTTCGAATCGCACTCGCGAGCTGCATCGCGGGGCGTGACTCGGACTATGCGGTAGTCGAAAAGGGCTCTAGACTCTTCGAGATATGCAGGTCGAGGAATCCAAGCCGAAGCAGCGAGCGTTGGGGCGCGTCTTTTTCTGGCTCGGCGCAGGGCTGTTGGTCGTCGCTGTGATCCGGTCCATCAGTGTGAAGGAACCCGAGCAGACGGGCCCAACCGACGATCGAGTGGGTATGGCCTCGATCAAAGTGAAGACCGTCGACGATCACCCGGCGAATCCGAACGAGCCGGAAGTCGAGCCGGTCGATTTCGATTTGACCGCAGGCGAAACGACGTCGGTCGCCGTGCAGGATTTGCCGACGGAACGTCCGTTGGCGCTGAACCTGCTGCTGCCCGTCGCACTGCCGAGCGCGGACGCGCTGCCGGCCCGGATCGTCGCGATGGACGGAAGTCGAGAATTGAAATTGCCGGACGGGGTGGTTGCAAACGATCGCGACAGGGTCCAGGTTCGAATCGAGAATGGTTGGTTGTCGCCCGGGCGTTACCTGATCGAGATCGAGACCACCGAACCATCCCCTCTCGCCCTGCGGCGCTACCTGCTCGAGATTCGCTGAAGCAGTCTGGCGCGTCGACGCTGGGCGCTTGCGAGCGAACCCAGCGCGAACAAGCTGCCGATCAGAATCGCCCACCCGGTTGGCGACACCGAGGGTACCGGTGAAAGGCCTTCGTCGATGTTCGGGTCGCGATTGGGGTCGGCGACTTCGGCGAAGTCATCGACCCCGTCGCCATCCGAATCCGCGTTGAAGGGATCGGTGCCCGTGTTGGTCTCCGATACGAAGATCCCCGAGTTGGTCTCGACCACATCGAGCAGACCGTCGTTGTCGTCGTCGGGATCACAGGCGTCGCCCTGCGGGTCCAGGTCGAAATTCTCCTGGAGCGGATTTGCTGCGCCCGGGCAGTTGTCGAGGCCATTGAGCAAGTCGTCGTCGTCGCGATCGATGCCCATCCGGATGCCGGAACCGGGAGGCGCGCAGGTGTAGGTCAGCGGTCCTTCGCTCGCCGCGAGTGCGCGTAGCTCGGTGTCGGCGATGAGACCGTTCTGGTCATCGCGGAATTGCCCGCTGGATTCCCGTACCCAGCCGCGCGGCTCGCCTGCGACACTGCCCTGGACGACGAGGGTGCACTCCGGAACCGCGCCGCCCAACATCAGCGAATCGTAGATCTCACTGGCGCGGTCGATCATCAGGTCGATTCGCGGATTGACGTCATCGCCGTTGTCCGCGTCGAGGGTGACCTGCTGGCCCACGATCGGTGCGAAGTCCGTTGGAAAGCGCAGCGCGAATTGTTCGAGCTGGAGTTCCTGGTCGCCCGTGAGATTGAATACCGGCGCCTGAAGGAAGCTCAAGATGGTGTCGACACTGCCATCGTGGAGCAATCCGAAGCCGCGCACCTGCTCGCCGGTGTGCGGGCCTCCGGTCGATTGCCCGAACATGCCGACCTTCGTGTAGAGGTTGCGCATGTGGGCGACCTTCATGAACTGCGGTTCACCCTCGAAGGTCTGGTCGCCGCTGGTTCCGAAAAATCCCTCCGAGGGATTCAGGTCGTGGCAGCCGTCGCAGGTCGTGATGGTGTCGGAGTTGGGCGCTGTGGGGCCCCCGAAGACGCCTTCGCCGAGTGCGGCATCGCCCGAGAGTGAATTGTCGAGGTCGCGGATCGGGTTCGGCGGCAGCATGAGTTGGAGCGCGAAGTTTGCAAACAGCTGCATCTCGTTTTCGGAGATCGTCCCTTCCATTCCGACGAGGCCCTCGAAGGCGACGATGAAATTCCGGAACGCCGGATCCTCGGCGCAGTTCGAACCCGTGGGCTCTTGGCAGGGATCGACTCCGAAAAATCCGCTCGCCCGGTCGCCGCGCCAGTGCATCGCGCCGTGGGTCGCGAGGCCGCGCAGGGTCTGGGTCGTCATCGGGCCCTTCATCGGATGGAAGGTCGTCGAACCGCCGAGAATCTGCGCCTGCGGATCGACCTTCTGCGGATTGGGGGAAACCGCATCATCCGGATTCCCGAGATTCCAGGCGAGGCTGTCGTTGTCGCCGAAGATGTGGCAGCTGGAGCACGATGCCTCGCCATTGCCCGAGGTGATCCGCGCGTCGTAGAGGAAGGGCCGGCCCGCCACCAGCGACGGCGGCTCCGGATTGTGGAGCGGATGCGTTTCGAGGTTGCTGCGTGTCGCCGGGTCGACGACTTCGATCTGATTGGCAAAGCGAGTCATCACGTAGAGGCGGTCGTTGGTCTCGTCGAGAACGAGGCCGGAGGGCCCTCCGCCGACGTCGATGTAGTTCGCGCTTGCGACCGTCGGGTCGAAATTCAACTCGAAGTTGGCGTCTTCGATCGCACTCGTCGCGAAGACGCCGATCTTGCCGGAGCCAAATGCCGCCACGTAGAGCGTCGTGCCGTCGCTCGATACGACGGGTTGCAGTGGCGTCGCGAGGCTGTGGTCGATCTGGGTCGGATCGACGAGATCGGGAACGTCGGTGTGGAGCTTCGAATAATCGATGTGTTGATTCAGGTGTTGGGGATCGATCGACGGCGCGTCCGGATCGATGACCGTGATGCGCGACTCGGACAGGTGGCCCTGGACGGTGCTCCCGCCGTGATCGCCCGGGCCCTCGAAGCGGACGTGGTTCGGAAGTTCCGTATTGGTCACGTAGACCTTCCCATTGACCGGGTTCACCGCCATGTTGAACAGGATCGTTCCGACACCGCTGAACTGCTGGACGGAACCGCTCGCCAGCGTGTTGGCGTCGATCGAGAAGACGTCGCGATCGGGAAGATCCAGATTGACCAGCGCATCCCAATTGCGCCCGAGCGCATCCTTCCAGTTGGCGCCGTCGAATTTGACGATCAGCCCGGTCTCGGGGGCCGCTGCGAGGTCCGCGTTGTCATTGGGGCCCGGAATGCCACCCGGCGCCCCACCCGATGGGCTCGCGCTGTCGAATCCATTGGGAACCATGGTCTCGCCGATGGGGGTCGTCTGGTTGCCAGAGTGGAAGGCCGCCACGTAGACCGTGTCGCCGTTCGGGCTCGTCGCCAACGCGCGCGGCGTGTCGGCGAAGAAGCTCAGGATTTCGACCGGCGTACCCCCGATCGTGGTGTCGGAGGTCGCCGCGTTGAACACCCAGACGTCGGCGCGGCCGATGCCCTCGGTGGTGAACTGTGGATCGCCCGCACCGGTGACGCCCGCAAGCGACGGATCCATCCGATGCTGTCCGCGGTGGGCTGTCGTGATGAAGGCGCGACTGCCGCCCGTGCCTGCGAATACGATGTCGCGCGGCTCGTCGCCGACCAGCAAGGTGCGCTTGACCCGAGGCGGTGTCGACGTCAGGTCGACGATACTCACGCTATCGGAGAGGTGGTTCACGACCCAGACTTCCGTATTCGTCCGGGCGGCCACCGCGACGGGTTCCATTCCGACCGGAATCGTGCCGGCCGCGACGAGCCCGCCGCCGCTGACGTCGAAGATCTCGAGCGCGTTATCGGGAGTGTTGACGGCGAAGAGCTGCTTGCCATCTGGGGAGAGCGCGAGAGGCCGCACGTGGCCGCTCTCGAACGCGACGAACGAAGGCTGGGCGACAGCGCCAGCCGCAGAAAACATCGCGGCGATCGCAGCGGCGAGAATCCAGGAGTACGGGTAGGGAAGTTTCACTGCATGTTCTCCGGTCCCGATTCAAAAGCGACCCAGACAGTGCGCCGATCGGAGATTGAGGGCCGTTATGTATACCCGTTCCAGGCTCAAAAGTGTTGAAAAAAATCATGTGACCGCCTGGCGGGCGACCCGCTGGCGTCGCGGTCGCTCGGAAGGAGCGGAGTCGGGCTCGAGGCCACCTGAGGCGGAACTACTACACGGGATTCTCCCGGGTTTCGGCTAGAAGTGGCCACCGCATTGGTGGTAGCGTCCACTCGCTCCATTGCGGACCTCGATTCGAGGCTTCGTTCATCCAGAGGAGGGCGGTTTCATGGGAATGGCACAGGAGTTCAAGGCTTTTGCGATGCGCGGCAATGTCGTGGACATGGCAGTCGGCATCATCATTGGCGGCGCGTTCGGAAAGATCGTGTCTTCGTTCGTGGGCGACGTTCTGATGCCCCCGATCGGCATGCTGCTTGGAGGGGTCGACTTTTCGAGCTTCGCTGTGACGTTACAGGCGGCGACCGCCGATGCCGAAGCCGTCACACTCAATTACGGCGTCTTCATCAACACGGTGTTGGATTTCCTGATCGTCGCCTTCGCGATCTTCATGGTGATCAAACTGATGAACGCGGCCAAGAAGAAAGAGGAAGCGGCACCCGCGGCGCCGCCCGCGCCGAGCAATCAAGAAGTGCTGCTCACCGAGATCCGCGACGCGCTGCGCAGTCGCTGAGCGCTGCCTGGATCCACGCGCGTCTGCGGCGAGCAACGGCGCTTCAGAGCGTATCGAGCATCAACTCGGCGATCCGGCGGCTGAATGCCGCCGGATCTTCGAGTTGGCCGCCTTCGGCGAGCATCGCCTGGCCGAAGAGCAGCGTCGCATAGTCGGCGAGCCGCGGATCCACGGAGTCCGCATCGCAGACGGCCTTTAGTTTCAAGAGCAACGGGTGCGCGGGGTTGATCTCGAGGATCGGCTTGACGTCGGGGACTTTCTGTCCCGACCGGCGGAGCAACTCGCTGATCTGGGGCGATAGATCGCCCTCGTCGATGACCAGGCACGCGGGCGATGACGTCAGTCGATTCGATACGCGCACTTCCTTCACGTGATCCTGTACGCCTGCGCGCAGCGCATCCAACAACTGCTTGAACTCCGCAGCGTCTTTTTCGCGCTTCGTCTCATCGCGTTCTTTTTCCGCCGCGCTGCCGAGGTCGATCTCGCCCTTGAGGACCGACTGGAATTTCTTTCCCGCAAATTCGGGCGGATTCTGCTCGAGCCAGATCTCGTCGACGTGGTCGGTGAAGAGCAGCACCTCGATGTTTCGGTCCACGAACGCTTCGACGTGGGGTGAGTTGACGAGATGCTCGCGCGAAGGGCCAGTGAGGTAGTAGATGACTTCTCGATCTTCGGGCATGCGCGCGATGGCTTCGGCGATCGACGTGAAACCACCTTCGACTGCTGTCGATTCGCAGAGCACGAGTTCCAGGATGCGTTCGCGTTTCTGCGAGAGATCGAGCAGGCCCTCCTTGATCACCGGTCCAAACTGGGCCCAGAAGCCCTGGTATTTCTCGCGGTCGCTCTCCTTCAATTCCGTCAGCGCGTCGAGCGTCTTCTTGACGAGGTGCTTGCGAATCACTGCGATCTGCGCGCTCTGCTGGAGCATCTCTCGCGAAACGTTCAGCGAGAGATCTTCGGCGTCCACCACGCCCTTTGCGAAGCGCAGGTACTCGGGCATCAACTCGCGGCATTCGTCCATGATGAAGACGCGCTTGACGTAGAGCTGGATGCCGCGGTGGGCCATCTCGCGGTGGTAGAGGTCGAACGGAGCGAGTGACGGCAGGTAGAGCAGGGCGCGGGCTTCGAAGTTGCCCTCGATCCGGGTCGCCAGATGCAACAGGGGCTCGTTCCAATCGTGGGCGATGTGCTTGTAGAACTCCGCGTACTCTTCTTCGCTGACTTCGTTCTCCGGGCGCCGCCAGATTGCCTTCATCGAGTTGAGCGGCTCGGTCGAGCTGGGCGGATCGGCGCCTTCGACCTTCAGATGGATCGGGTAGGCGACGAAATCCGAGAAGCGTTTGACGATCTGCCGCAGCAACCACTCGTCGGTGTAATCGGCGATCGCATCATCACCTTCTGCGGCCTTGAGTTTCAGCTGAATCGTCGTGCCCGCGCTGTCGCGCTCGGTTGCTTCGATCTCGTAGCTGCCGTCACCCGACGAAGTCCAGCGGGTCGCTTCGATCTCACCGGCCTTGCGGGTGAGCACGCTGACCTCGTCTGCGACCATGAAGCTCGCGTAGAAGCCCACGCCGAATTGGCCGATCAGCTCGAGCGAAACCTTCGGATCCCCAGCTTTGCTCAAGCTGCGCAGGAATTCGGCAGTCCCCGATTTGGCGATCGTGCCGATGTTGTGGACGACCTCTTCACGGCTCATCCCGATGCCGTTGTCGGATACGCTGAGCACGCGCGCTTCCGGATCGACGTGGATGTTCACCGCGAACGGCTCATCGGGCAGCAGATCGGAATCGGTGAGCCCCTCGAAGCGGAGCCGGTCGCAGGCGTCCGATGCGTTCGAAATCAGCTCGCGCAGGAAGACGTCCCGATTCGAGTAGAGGGAGTGGATCATCAGATCGAGGAGTTGCTTGACCTCGGCCTGGAATTCGAATTTCTCGGCAGCCATCTTCGATTCTCCTCTCGCGGCCCGGAAGGATAACCACGTCACGGCCTCCGAAAAGGCCCCCCTCACAGCGCTTCGCTCCGGGTTACCATGGACCGCGCCCCGCGGCCCGGGGGGAATTCGGCGAAGGAGGCGGCATGGCCAGCGATCGAGAGGCGCGCGAACAAATCGTTCAAATCGTCAACGAGCTCTACCGCGATGGACACCTGACCTCGACGGGAGGCAACGTCAGCAGCCGGTCGCGCGACGGCGAGACGATCTGGATCACACCGAGCGGCCTGTTCAAGGGGGCGCTCGATGAGAACTCGCTGGTTCGGATTCGCGCCGATGGCAGCAGCGTCGAGGGCTCCAACAAGCCTTCGATCGAATTCAGGATGCACTTTCGCGCCTACGAGGCGCGCCCGGGTTCGACCGGCGCCGTCCACACCCACTCTCCGATCGCGACGGCTTTCGGGATCTGCAACCAGACGTTCGAGCCGATCAACACCGATGCCGTCGCGCTGGCCGATACCGTGACGCTGCCCTGGCTGATGCCCGGCAGCAGCGAACTCGCGGATGCGGTTTTCGAGGCGCTGAAGACCAGCCGCGGGGCGATCCTCCAGAACCACGGGCTGATCGCGGTCGGCGACGACCTGCGGAAGGCCGCGACACGGGCGAGCATGATCGAGGAGACCGCGAAGCTCAGCCTCTACGTCAAGCAATTCGGCGGTACGGTTTCGCTGGTTCCCGAGGCGGGGATCGAGCGGCTCGCATCGATCACGGACTTCATCTAGACCGGACCGCGATCCGGGCTGCGTCGGGGGGTGGAAGCGCGCGATGGCGAGCGAGCGTCGGACGACCAGCATTCGTCAGAGTCTGTCTCGAAACATGCTGGTGATGATCGCGCTGCTGAGTGGCGCGATTTTGCTGAGCACGATCTACACCGCAAGAAGCGTTCGGAGCAGCGCTTCGCGCAACTTGATCGAGCGTGCGATGAGCCGGGCCGAGTCGGAGCTGACGGGTTTCTTCACCCCGATCCAGCGGATTCTGCTGTTGTCGCGACGCTGGGCGGAATCGGGTCTGATCGACCCGAACGACAACGCCAGCCTCAACGCGCTCTTCATGCCGGTTCTCGATCAAGCGCCCCACATCTCTTCGTTCAACATCGGCGATGAGCAGGGCCGGGGATTTCTACTGCTCCGGCTCGAAGATCGCTGGCGCAACCGGCGCGTGAACGTGCAAGCCTGGGGGGGCCGGCTCGAATTTCAGGAATGGCGCGACGAA
>JAHEEJ010000120.1 GCA_024640705.1 Deltaproteobacteria bacterium | reverse complement strand
CAGCGGTGTCGATCCATCCGAAGCCGCGTGCGTAGGCTTTGCACCAGCGCTCAGCAACGCACGAGCTGCATCCCGGTGCCCAGCCGCGCTGGCGGCGATGAGCGGAGTCGCGCCCGAGGCGTCGACTGCGTCGACCTGCGCACCGGCGCCAAGCAGGAAGCCCACCACCTCCGCGCTGCCCCCGCGAGTGGCGTGATGCAAAGCGGTCCGTCCCGCCAGGTCCGAGCGGCGGGCATCCGCTTTCGCGGCGAGCAGGTCCTGGACGATGTCCGCATGACCGCGCGCCGACGCGAGCATCAAGGCGGTGCGGCCCTCCCCATCGCGAGCGTCCAGAGCGGCGCGCTTCCGCACCAGGGCTCTGGCGCGGTCGCGGTTTCCCCTCCACGCCGCCACCATCAGGGGCGTCCAGCCATCGCTCTGCGAAACCACGGCATCGCCCCCGAGCCAGTCGTCTCTGCTCGCGCGGTTTTCGGGACGTGCACCTGCGCGCAGGAGGATCTCGGCGATCTGTCCGTGGCCTGCGAGCTGGGCGAGCTCCAACGCCGTCCTTCCCTGGCGATCTTTGCCGTCTAGCCGTCCGCGGGCTGCGAGCAGTGCTTCGAGGGTGCGCGGGCGCCCGCGCGCCGACGCGAGCATGACGGCATCGCGCCCGAGCTTGTCGCGATGTCGCGGGTCGGCCCCGTTGGCGAGTAGGATCCGCACCGTCTCGAGTCGGCCCCTTCGGGCGGCGAGTGTCAGCGCAGTGTCACCGTGGCGGTCGGTCTGGTCGACTTCGGCACCAGCACCCAGCAGCAATTTCGCGATCTCCGCCTGCCCGTGAAGGGCCGCCACGTGGAGCGGAAGGCGACCGAGCATGTCGGGTTCGGAATGGGGCGCGCCAGCCGACAGCGCCAACTTCGCCTGCACGGAGTCACCGCTCGCGATCGCGAGCCAGAGCCTGCGCGTTTGCACATTCGCGTCCATTCCGCTGCGGGATGACACGAGCATGCGTGATCTTGCGGTTGCGTAGCCGGCTTCCGCCGCGCGTTTCAACCACTTCTTCGCGGCCGCGGGATCGCTCGGCCCGCCCCGCCCCACCTCGAGCATCACACCCAGATTGTAGGCGGCGCGTGGGTTGCCCTTCTGTGCGGCCTTCTCGAACCAGCGTCGCGCCTCGACGTCGCTGCGCGCGACACCTTGACCGTTCCGGTAGAGACTGGCCAACCGGACCATTGCCTCTTCGTTACCAGCAGCTGCGAGCTGCTGCAGGGTCGAGGCCGCCCGCTCGTCGCGCCCGGCACGCATCGCCTGGAGCGCGTCTTCGAGCGCATCCGCGCCGACTGTGCCAGGCACGAGGAGGGCAGCGGCAACGAACACCGCCCGCCAATCCGCGAAGCGCCATCGGTCACGGTTCACCATATCGAACCTCCGTCTTCAGCCCAATCGCGTGGAGGAACCCCGTGGGCAGCTCACCCCCAATGCAGACGAGAATCGCGTCGTTCCCAAATCGCTCGCCGCCGTCGGGCCCGGACACCGAGACGCTGGCCTCGTCGACGCATTCCACTTGTGATTTGCGAAGTACCCGAACGCTTCCGTCCCGCTCGCATTGCTCGATTTTCTGGCGATTGAGCGGCTTCGCACGAGGGAAGCCGTCACCACGGCAGGAAAGCGTGACGTCCGTGCCGGACTCAGCTGCGATCGAGATGGCCGCCTCGACCGCGCTGTCTCCCGCACCGACGACCAATACGCGCTGCCCTCGATAGTCCGCCGGATCCTCGAGCTGGTAGACGACCTTCGCGAGCGTCTCTCCCTCGGCGCCGAGTTTGCGCGGCGAGCCGCGCCGGCCGAGCGCGAGCACGACGGCTCGCGTCTGGTGCTCGCCACTGCTGCTGCGTACGATGAAGCCGTGCCGCGACGGCTCGATCGCGCTGACCTTCTCCTGGTAGCGGATCTCGATCCCCGTCTCGCGCTCGGTGCACTCCCAGAATTCGAGCAGCGCCTCGCGGGTCGTCTCCCGCAACTTGACCGCTCCAACGACCGGAAGCTCGACCGGCGCCGTCAAGACGAGTTTTCGCCTCGGGTAACGGGCGACTGTTCCTCCCAAGCAATCCTGTTCGAGCGTTCGGTATCGGAGGCCGGCCGCGTGAGCGGCCAATGTCGCCGCGAACCCGGCGGGGCCCGCGCCAACGATGACGACGTCGAGTTCTTCTCCGCGCCCGATACCATCGAGACGTCGAACCGCTTCGATGACTTGGCGCCCCTGAGAGATCGCGTTGCGAATCAGACCGATCCCGCCGAGTTCGCCCGCCACGAAGATCCCGGGCGTGCTGGACTCGAAGCTCGGGCTGAGTACCGGCACCTCGACGCCCTGCTCGGCTGTTCCGAGTACCAACTCGATCGCGTAGGTCGGACATGCCTCCTTGCAAGCGCCGTGACCGATGCAGTTCGCAGCCTTGACGAGCAACGCTTTGCCGCCCGACACCCCCAGGACTCCTTTTTCCGGGCAGACCATGGCGCACATGCCACAGCCCAGACAACGACTCAGATCGATCGAGGGGTGAAGTGAGGCCGGCGTCGTCAGTCCCTCTTCACGGGCGCGCACGATCGCGCGTACCGCCGCCCGATCGGAGCGCGATCGACGAAATAGATAGATCGCGATTGCAGCACCGAGTGGTACCGCGTACACGAGAAGAACTCCCCAGAGCGTATCCATTTCCCGATCCCACCCCTGCTCTAGAAGTCGAAGCGGATGCCGGTATAGAGCGAATAACCGTGCTCATCCGGGCGGATTCCACTGCCGAGGTTTCGACGCAACTCGTATGCGAAGTCGAGATCGAGCACGATCGGGCCGAGCGTGTAATCGATACGCAAGCGCGGAACGAAGGTGAGGAGATCGTCGTCCCCTTCGACATCCTGGTAATCGAGTCGCACGATGGGATTGATCCGCAGCCGGGGAGCGATCGAGTAGCGACCGTTCAACTGCAGCCCGTAGCGGTTGTAACGGTCTCCATCGAAGGCCGAAAAACCAATGGTGCTCACGCCGCGCGACTGAATGAGTCCGTAAGCGACGAGCTGTGCGAAATAGTTGAACTCGAAGCCCGTGCTTTGCGCTCCGACGACACCACCGGACGTATCGGTACCCGAAAGATCCGTTGCGGTCCAACTTCCCATCACCTCGAAGGCGTTCGTGAGTCGGTAGGTCGCGCCGACGTTGAAGGTCTTCGCGTGGGCGGTTCGATCCTTCGCGAGGTCGCGCATTGCACCGCTCGAGAAGCTGTTTTGGAGACTGCCGATCGAATCGGCACTCTGCCCGATCAGCGCACTTCCGAGCGTCAGGAAGGGACTGTTGCGGTACTCGAGATGGGTGTTGAGGCTCAGCTTGGGGTTGATCTGTATATCCGCGATCAGCATTGCCAGATTCAATGACGCGAAATGAACATCGTAGTCGAACGCGGCAACCAATGAACGAGCGGGCCGCAGATGGCGAAACTCCCCTCCAATCGCAGCCCGGTAGAAGAGGTCGTCTTCGCGCTGGATGTTGGTGTACAACTCGGCATCGAACAGGTCGCCAATCTCGAGGACACTCGTGATCAGTCCGACCTGGTAGCGATCGGTGTTGATGTCATCCGACCGATAACTGTCGAGCGAGAATCCACCGAGGACCGAGACATCGATCCAGTCGACCGGGCGATAGCCGACCCGGCCGCCGTCGAAACGACCGAGCACACCACCCGGACCCCGCTGTCGGCCGACGTTCCCCCAGAATCCCGGCCCCCGTTCGGAAAACTCGACCAGCAGCGAGTTCACACGCGCGTCATCACCCATGCTTCCGGCACTGAAGTCGAAGCGCTGACGCGCGTCGACCGTGGCCTCGATCTCGAATCCGGGCGACAAAACGCGCCCATTCAGATACACGTCCGTGATCTGTGACGAATCCAGAACCTGGTCGTCGAAGCCATCCAGGAAGACCTTGGCCCGGTTGTAGTGCACAGCCGCGCTTCCATTGATGTCGTAACGCAGCTCGGTGCCTGCCTCGTCAGTGCTCGTGAGGCGCAGCGGTTCCGGAACCTCACCGCCGATCGACATCAGCGCCTGCAGGCGCTGTGCGACCCGCGACGCACCTTCTCCGTCCGGATAGCGAGCGAGGTACTTCTGATACTCGGCTCGCGCGTGCGCAGATTGACCGTTTTTCTCGCGCGCGAGACCCAGGAACTCGAGCGCCTGCGGGTGCAGACCGGAGGCGCCCATCGAGAGCACTTTCGTATAGATCTGCACAGCTCGGTCGTAGTCTCCGGCCGCCATGGCTTCTTCGCCGCGCTCCATCAGGGCTGCGGCACGCGGATCCCCTGTGGACGACTCGTTGCCTCGCACGAAAACGATCAGGCTCGTGAGTTCTTGTTCCTGTTTGACCCCGAATTCGACATCCTTCGTAAAGCGGATTTCCAGGCTTCGCGTGCCGCGCGCCCCCGCCCGCAGCAATACCTCCGAGGCGGGCGCACCGCCCGGCGTGGCTTTGTGATGGATGCTTTCGAGGCCGCGCATGGATTGCCCGTCAAATCCCAGACCGACAGGTTCCAGCTCGATGATGACGAAGTCGGCCTTCGCGCGCGGCGCGTAGCGCACATAACGAAGCGAGTGACCAAAGCGGACGAGAATCTCCCATCCCCCGGCCACCTTTCGACTCGACACCCCTTGCAACAGGCGCTCTGCCGATGGTTGCTGGGCGTGCACAGACCCCGCTGACATCGAGATCGCCAGATAGGCCAGCACGACAGCGGCTACTGCGGAAAACCGCCCTGATTTTGAGTTTGCCAGCTTCATCGAGCGCTGACTGCGAAAGCGCCGGTGCGAGCTCTTCCACCGGCAACTTGGCGCCTGATAAAAATGTGCGCATTTTCACTCAATATTCCGATACCGCCTCGAGCATCTTTCGACAGGCCATCAATCAACGTCTGTGATCCGAGTCACCGCTCCAGAAGCGCTCGTGGCCGTAGATCTATCACTGAGGGTTGAACCTTGGCCTTGGGCCGGATCCTATTGGGGAAACATCTTTTGGTATCTACTTCGCAAATTCTCACGGTCCCAAACGCAACCGCTCACCCGGGCGACGTGAACAACCACGAATCAAACGGGCCTAACGGTTCTGCTGCGCTAGCTGAAGGGACCGTCCGCTCTCCTTCACTCAGCCGCGTTCGCCCGGAACGCGCGACCGGACGGGGTGAACGTGCGGTCCCGCTGATCGGTCTCGCGGCCGCTTGCGGGATCATCGCGGGTTGGGTGCATCGCAATCAAATGGACCTCGTCGCCTACGAGGGTCTCGGCTACGCGCTCGGCATTGCGGGCCTGGGCATGATGTCGATCTTGCTGCTCTACTCACTCCGCAAACGCTGGAAACCCCTGCAACGCGCCGGACCGGCGCCGCTCTGGTTGCAGATTCACATGGCTCTCGGCGTTCTGGGGCCCACCGCGATCTTGTTCCATGCGAACTTCCGACTCGGGTCGCTGAACAGTCGGGCGGCTCTCTTCTGCATGGCAACCGTGAGCCTGAGCGGTGTGATCGGACGCTTCTTGTACATGCACATCCACTCGGTCTTCCTCGACCGGAGAAAGACCGCGGGAGACATCCACGCGAGCGGCCTACCGGCGCTGGTCGCGGCCAAGCGGATCGCTCCCGAGCTCGAGTCGCTGCTCTGGGAATTTCGCGTCGGCGCTTTGGATGCGACCGCGCGATCGTGGACCGCGCGCACTCGCGCCTTCCTGCGGGTGGGCGCAGATGCGCGAAAGGCGAGCCGGCGCGGATTGGCAATCTACCGACGTGCACTTGCGAAGCAACCCGCCGGTGATGCACCGCGCGCGCCCGATGTCGCGTGCTCCCTGCGCGAGTACGCAACCAGGATCCGCACGCTTGCACGAATGAACTTCTACGAGCGCGCATTCGCGCTCTGGCACGCCTTCCACCTACCGTTCTGTGTCGTACTGTTCGGCGCCGCCGCGGTGCACGTCGTCGCGGTTCAGATGTACTAGGGGGCTGTGCAGCGTGAAACACCTCACCGCAATCCTAGTTTTCGCAGCTACCGCTGTGGTTGCGACTCCGGTTCGCGCAGTCGATGTCGAGAGCCTGATGTCGCCCGGACCGCTCATCGCCGCGCACCAGCGCAAGGCGCAGGACTGCCGCGCCTGTCATCAGAGCTTCGATCGGGGCGCCGAGAACGACCTCTGCCTCGCCTGCCACGAACCGGTAGCCCTCGACATCGAGGCCTCGCTCGGGTTTCACGGCCGCCTCCCCGCTGGCCCCTCGACACTCTGCCGCTCTTGCCACACCGAGCACAAGGGAGCCGACGCGTCGATTGTGGTGTTGCTCCCGGAGTCCTTCGATCATCTACGCACCGACATGCCACTCGAGGGCGCCCACGCCACCGTAGCCTGCGGCGAGTGCCATCCGGCCAAAAAGCCTCATCGTGATGCGCCGAGCGGCTGCATCGATTGTCACCGAGAGGACGACACCCACAAGGGCTCTCTCGGTAACACCTGCGAGAATTGCCACACTCCCGCGGCGTGGGCGACGGCGCGCTTCGACCACGCTAAAACACGCTTTCCTCTCAAAGGACGTCACGCCGACACCGACTGCGCGCTCTGCCACCCGCAGGAGCGTTTCGACGCAACCCCCACCGACTGCGCCAGCTGCCATCGCTTCGACGACGCGCATCGCGGGCGCCTGGGTTCAGCGTGCGGTCAGTGCCACCAACCCTCGGCGTGGAAGAACAAGGGCTTCGACCACGGCAAGGAAACCCGCTTCGCGCTGCGAGGAGGCCACGCAACACTGGAATGCGGACGCTGCCACCCGGGCGACCCGAAAGCCAAGAAGCTCGATTCGGCCTGCTCGAGCTGCCACGCGAACGACGATGACCACCGGGGACGGTACGGGCCAGGCTGCGACGCTTGCCACGATGCCCAATCCTGGACCCGCTCGCGCTTCGACCACGCGAAAGCGACGTCCTTCGATCTACACGGCTCCCACGCAGAACTCGACTGCGAGCTGTGTCACGCCGATCCGGTCAAGGAAATCGCGACACCCAATCTCTGCGTCGATTGCCACGCTAGCGTCGATGTTCACGCTGGAGCCGAGGGTAGCCGCTGCGAAAAGTGCCACTCCACCAATTCATGGCGCGAGACGGGTTCCCTCGAACACGACCTGACAAACTTTCCGCTGCTGGGCCTCCACCAGTTCGCAACCTGCGAAGACTGCCACGTATCGCACGACTTCCGCGAGGCGAGTGAGGACTGCATCGACTGCCATCGCATCGATGACACCCACCGAAGTCAGCTCGGTGAAGGCTGCGCGCTGTGTCACAACCCGAACAGCTGGGCACGCTGGGATTTCGATCACAACCGCCAGACGGACTTTGTGCTAAACGGAGCCCATCGAGGGATGAACTGCCTCTCCTGCCACCGCAAGCCGATGTCGGGCGAGATCAAGCTCTCGAAGGAGTGTCGCGGATGCCACCTCCAGGACTCGCCCCACAGCGACGCATTCGGTCGCGACTGCGAGCGGTGTCACGTCGACACCAACTGGAAGAAGACCCGCGAGGAGCAATAGGCTGCCATGATTGATTACGCCGCAGATAAAGCAAAACCGTGCCGCCGGCGAGCGAAATCCGCTTTGTCGGTGCTCGTTCTCTCCGGCGCCCTCCTGGCATCAACCCCCTCCCCGGCCCAGGATCCGGATTTCGACCACACCGAAACCCGCTTCCTACTCACCGGCTCGCATGAAAACATCCGCTGCGAAGCCTGTCATATCGAGGGCGTCTTCCGGGGCACACCAACCGATTGCGCGTTCTGTCACGATGGCACCGGAATGCGCGCTGAGAGCGGAAAACCCCTCGATCACATTTTCACCTCGAACCGCTGCGAGGACTGCCACACTTCTGTGACATGGGAGGAGGTCCGATTCGACCATGCGGCCGTAACAGGATCCTGCATGAGCTGCCACGACGGCTTCGTGGCACGCGGCAAGTCGAACGACCACATCTTCACGAGCGCTGATTGCAACCTTTGCCACATCGAGGTGACGTGGAACGCAATTCGCTTCGATCACAGTGCTGTGACGGGATCCTGCTCGAGCTGCCACAACGACACCGAGGCGACCGGCAAGCCGAACGACCATGTCGTGACCGCTCGGGAATGCGACGCCTGCCACTCCACCAGAGCCTGGAGGCCGGCATCCTTCGATCACAGCGGGAACACGGCGCCCTGCTCGAGTTGCCACGACGGCATCGAGGCGAGGGGAAAGGAAGATGGCCACATCCAGACGAGCGCCGAGTGCGACCTCTGCCACTCCACCCGAGCCTGGAAGCCGGCCACATTCGACCACAGCGCCGCGACGGGATCCTGCTCGAGTTGCCACAACGGAATCGAGGCGACGGGGACGCCGGACGGGCACTTCATCACCACCAGCGAGTGCGACGCCTGCCACACCTCCAATCGCTGGACGCCGGACACCTTCCGCCACATGTCGGCCAACTATCCGGGCGACCACCGAGGCAATCTCGACTGTACTGGGTGTCACCTGGCGAATACCGAGACCGTGCAGTGGCAATTCCCTTCACTGCAACCCGATTGTGCGGGTTGCCACCGGAGCGACTTCAAGTCGGGCCCCCACAAGAAGTACGAGAATCCCGACGTGACCTACACTCCCGAAGAGCTGCGGGACTGCTCGGGCGCCTGCCACATCTATACCGACGCCACACTCACGACCATCAAGGAGCGCCGAAATAGCGAGCACCGGGTCAGCGACGGGGATTTCTAACAGCGGACCAGACCGAGCCCAAAACGCGTGGCCGCTGGTCGTACTGCGACGCGAATCCGGTATCCGATCTCGGCGTCACGAACTCTCGCTCGATCTCGCCTCCAACTTTGGCCGGCTGGATTGCTTGCTAACCTCTCCGAGCCACACCCGCTAGAGGAACGGTGAAGCGTGCCGAAGCAAGAGCAGGAAAAAATCGAGCGTCGCCTCGCTCAGATCCAGCGTCTCGCGCGCATCGGATTCTGGGAGATCGACTTCGCGGCCGACACGGCCTGGTGGTCCGACGAACTCTACCGGATCTTTGGCCTGGAACCCGGCTCCGTGCCGCCAAAGCACAGTAGCATGGTGAAACTGCTGCACCCCGACGACCTCGCGGTCATCGACGCGATCATCGCCAGAGCCCAGGATGCAGATTCCGTCGACGATCTGGTCCATCGCATCGTCGTCCTGAAAGACGACCAGCGCCGCATCGACCTGAGGGGAGAGGTCGAGCGCGATGCAGAAGGCCGTCCGGTTCGGCTCTTCGGCATCGGCGTCGACGTCACCGAAAAATTGGCCGCCGAGGAAGCGATACGCGATAGCGAGTCGCGAATCAACGACGCGAATCGGATGCTCCAGGCCGTGCTCGACGCAACACCGGTTCGATTCTTCTGGAAGGATCTGGACCTTCGCTATCTGGGCTGCAATACGAATTTTGCAAAGGACGCGGGATTCGATAACCCGTCGCAGCTACTCGGTCAGGATGACTTCGCGATGGGATGGAGGGATCAAGCAGAACTCTACCGCGCCGATGACTGGTCGGTGCTCGAAAGCGGTGAGTCGAAGCTCAACTACGAGGAGCCGCAAACGACCCCCGACGGGAAGACCCTCTGGCTGCGTACCAGCAAGACCCCGCTGCGCACGGTGGAAGGCAAGATCTTTGGCGTTCTCGGTACCTATGAGGACATCACGGACTACAAGCGACTCGCCGAGGAATCGCTTCACCGAGAGAAGCTGGAGGCCATCGGACGCCTGGCCGGCGGCGTCGCACACGACTTCAACAATCTGCTGACGGTCATCCTCGGCAACGTCGA
>JAHEEJ010000442.1 GCA_024640705.1 Deltaproteobacteria bacterium | reverse complement strand
GGCGCGGAACAGGGCGTGGTCCTTTCCCTTGCGGGTGAGCGTGAGCAGGTCGAAGCGCAACCGGAAGGTCTCTTCGTCCGGGGGGTCCGGCAGCGCGGTGCGCACGCGCGCGAGGTGTGCGTCCACGGCCGCGTCGTCGAGTTCGACATAGGAATCCCGCAGCAGGCACACCAGGTCGTATTCGGGCGGGGCCATGAAAGCGCCCTGCAGGTCGATCATCACGAGGCGTCCGGCCGAGCGCGATCGATCGACGACGTGGAGGTTGGCGCTCTGCAGGTCGCGGTGGGCGAGTCGCTGCGGGGCCTCGCCGACGAACCGACCGATTCGCTCGAACGCGTCGCGGACCACCCGGGCCTCCGCGGGGCTCGCTCCGCGATCGGTTCCGAGGCTCCAGCGCGCAAAGCGCTCCGCCTTGTAGCGAAAGTGCGCGGCGTCGAGTCGGCGCTGGAAGTTCGCGATATCGCCGCGCGGTTTGACGCGCTGGAGTCGCGGCACCAGCGCACAGGCCTCGGTGTAGAGGGCTTCGAGTTCCGACGCACCCGCCGTGCCCGCGAAATCCGCCAGCGAGACGTCGCCCAGATCTTCGAGCAGTTCGACGCCGTGCGCGGGGTCGGCCGCGTAACGCCGCGGCACCGGAAGACCTTCGGATTCGAGCAGCGCGCGGATCGGTTCGAGGGGCGGTTCGGGGGCAATGCCCGCGGGTCGCCCGCCGGGATCCTCGGGCGCGTCGATCCGCGCGACGAGTGTTTCCGGAGCCGATTCCGATTGGATTTCAGACGGTTCGAGCCAGATCCTCGAAAATCTGCGAAGTCCGAGTGCGCCCCGGAGTGGCTCGATTCGGGAGACGCCCACCCCGAACTGGTCGGCGACGAGGCCCGCGAGGATCGCATCGGACGCGCTGTTGGATTGACTTGGGTTCACGCGGCTTCCCCGGCTCGCGCAAGTTCGAGAGTCTCCACTGACTCCGAGCCGCGCCTCAGAAGAATAACCGGCACCAGAACAGCGCGGCGAGCGCGCCGCCAATGTCCGCGGCGATGCACGCGAAGACCGCGTGTCGCGTGGCTTTGAGCCGGATGCTGCCACAGTAGAGCGCGAGCACGTAGAAGGTCGTTTCGGTGCTCCCGGCCAGCACCGAGGATAGATAGCCGATGAATGAATCGGGGCCATAGGTCTGCAGTGTTTCCGTCAAGACGCCGAGCGCCCCCTGGCCGGAGAGTGGACGAATCAGGGCCATGGGAAGCGCTTCGGGGGGGAAACCGATCAGCGCGGTCACGGGTGCGACGGCTGCCAGGACGATGTCGAGCGCGCCGGACGCGCGGAAGACACCGACCGCGACGAGAATCGCGACGAGGAACGGAATGATCATGATGACGATCTGGAAGCCCTCGCGCGCGCCTTCGACGAGCGAGTCGTAGACCTTGACGCGCTTGCTCAGCGCGAAAAGCGAGATCGTGACTGCCAGCAGTGGCATCAGCCAGGTGTTGAAGATTTCTTTCGCCGCTTCCCAGGTGTCGCCGTCCGCAGTCATCAAGTCGCGTGTGATCATCGCGGCGATCCAGGCTGCGACCGCGAGCAAGAACGCGACACCCCAGCGCGACCAGCTCTTCGCGTCCACGGTCTCTGGAACTTCGATCTCGTCGACGTCGGGTGGGTCGACTTTTAAACCTTCAGGGAAGATTGCTGCGGAGCGTTCATAGGCGAATATCTTCCGACCCGCGAGAAACTTGGCGACGATGATTGCGGTGATCGTCGAGCAGAGGGTTGCGAGTACCGATGGGATCAAGATCGCGCTCGGGTTGGCGGAGTCGAGGCTCGCTCGAACGGCGATCCAGCCGATCGGGAATACGGCGATTCCCGCGGTGTTGATTGCGAGGAAAAGAGCCATCGAGTCCGACGCGACCGCTTTGTTGGTGTTGAGCTTTTGAAGTTCCTGCATGGCCTTGAGGCCGAACGGGGTTGCTGCGTTGCCGAGCCCGAGGACGTTCGAGGCCATGTTCATGATCATCGCGCCAATCGCGGGGTGGTCTGCCGGAATCGCCGGAAACAGCCTTCGCATGATGGGGGCGAGCGCTCGCGCGATGTTCGTCATGAACCCTGCGTCGCGAAGTACACGGAAGAACCCGAGCCAGAGCGCCATGGTGCCGATCAGTCCAATTGCGATGGTGACTGCCTGCTTGGCTGAATCGAACAGGGCCTGGTTGACGGCCGCCATGCTGCCGTTGTAGGCCGCCGTCATGACCGCACCTACGAGCAGTGCGATGAAAATCGCGTTGAGCACGAACCCCCCGGACGTGTCTGTCGATCTCGATTGCCGCGCCGAACGCTCCCGGATAAGCTGGGCTACGTCAAGCGCGTCTCCCGGAAGCTCCCCCAGCTTCTCGGCGCCCGTGGTGCCAGCGGTGAGTTCTTTCTCCGGCAGCTCCGTTCGAGGGTTCGAGCGGCCGCCGAACCGCCGGAATGGAAAGCGAATCCGTCGACTCGCGCTGCAGAGCGGGCCTGAAACACCCGAGGAGAGGATGCATGCGTCGTCCCTGGAGCGGAATTGCCGCAGTACTCGCGCTGTCCCTGGCCGCGCCGGCCGCAGCGAATGATCTTTCTTCGCGTCTCGACGCGGCGTTGCGAAGCCGGGCCCTGCGGGATGCGCGCATTGGTGTGTTGGTGGTCGCGCAGGACGACGGCCACGTGCTCTACGAGCGCCGGGCCAACCGGGCGCTGACGCCCGCCTCGAATCAGAAGATCCTGACCGCGATCGCGGCGCTGTCGGCCTTCG
>JAHEEJ010000441.1 GCA_024640705.1 Deltaproteobacteria bacterium | reverse complement strand
CCTTCGGGTGGGCGGCCGCGGAACGGAACTCTCGTGGTGGCGGGTGCGGTGATCGCACAATCCGATTCCGTGGGCAGGAGAATCCCCGCGATCTGTTCCGAGATCGTCTCACCGTCTCCGCGGAAGCCCGATACGATACCACCGCGGACGACGAAGATGGCCGCGGCTTCCGTGTAGCGGCGCGCGATGCGCAGCGCGATTTCGCTGACCGCGTCGCGATCGGGGGCGAGGACGAGTGCAACCTCGAGAGCCGCGATGCTGTCTTCGGCGAGTTCGGGCGCGGCGTCGACGGGGCGGGAGGTCTCGAGATCCGCGATTTCCATCTCCGGCACTTCAGCTGCTTGGGTGTCGACCGATTGGGTCTGTTGCGTCGAAGACTTCGGATCTGATTTCGCGTGGAGCGACTGGAAGCTTTCCTCGTCGATCAGATCCTGGCTGTCACCGAGAGGCGCCATGTCTTCCGCGGCGTCTGGATTGAGCTCGGGAAATCGTTCGTTTGGATCCTGCGAGGCGGCTTTGGATTTCTTGGTCAGCCCGGAGGCAGCTTCCTTTCCGAGGTTGATGTAGCGCACCTCGCGTCGCAGTCCGTAGTGGTGCTCGAGCAGCGCGAGCAGCTGTACCTCTGGAACCACGTAGGCAACGATGCGCATGCCCGTTGCAAAGGCAATCTCGTCGACCTTGATGGGATCGTGTGGATCGAGCATGGCGAGGTGAAGCGTCCGCTGCTCGACGCGCAGAGGCAGCACCTTGTGTTTCTCGACCAGCCGGGTGGGGAGCGCGTCTCGCGCTTCGGAGCTCGGATTGGTCAGCCATTCTTCCGGGGCCAGCGGAACTTCGAGATGTTTGGCGAGGTGGCGCCCGATGTCTTCGAGGCGCATGTAGCCGAGCTCGGCGAGGTTGGTGCCCAGTCGGCCGCCGAAGACGACCCGCGATTGGGTGGCCTCTTCGAACTGGTCCTTCGTGATGACGCCTTGTGCTACGAGATAGTGGCCAAAAGTTTGCATCACCCAGCTCATCTGGGAGGCTCACGCTCAGCTGTTGGGGATTCCAGTCCAGCTGTCGGGAGACTCCAATCCACCCTCAACATCGGAATCGGTGCGGCAATCCCTTAGGCCGAGCGGCTGCGCGGCCGAGCGGAAAACCGCCGCGATTGGAGAGCGGATCGGCTGCGCGCGGAATGCTCCAGCGCGAGCGGAATTCTACGGCTCCGAGGGCAGCGGTCGCGTTGCGAGGGCGTATTCGGCCACCGGGCGGCCGCCGATCAGGTGCTCCTGGATGATGCGCTCGAGGACTTCGGGCGTGCATCCCCGGTACCAGACGCCCTCGGGGTAGACCAGCGCGACGGGGCCCTGCAGGCAGACCTGCAGGCAGTTGGCCTTGGTGCGGTAGACGCCGCCCGAACCCACCAGGCCGAGTTCGACGAGTCGGCGCTTCAGGAATTCCCAGGATTCCAGGCTTTCCTCTCGGCTCGAACACTTCGGCTTGGTCTGATCGCAGCAGAGAAAGATGTGCCGGCGCGTTTCGCGCACGCCGAGCTTCTCCAGGGTCCGTTCCAGCGCGTCGGGCATTGCGCGAGTTTGCCGCATCGGGCTGCGGCGGGATAGCCGGCCCCCGCAAGCTCGGTGGCGAACGCCGTTTTGCGCTCTCGCAGGGGCTGCCCTCGCGCCTTGGCGGCGAGCAAGCAGGTCTGTGCGAGGCGACCCGGTTGCATCCCTTTGGGGGCTGGCGGGTTCCAGCTGCGGTTGTTCGCAAAAAGGGCGCCCCAAGGGCCCTCGCGGGCGATCGATTCTGCCCTGGAGGTTCCGAAAATTCGGCATTCAATGTAGAGTCGGCTCGCCCGTCGATTGATAATCATCCCGTCGGAGAACTGATGTCGCCTGAGCTCAATCTCGCGCTTCGCAAGCGCATCGAAAACACCATCCGCTTCCTCGCCGTAGACGCGATCGAGAAGGCGAGTTCGGGCCACCCGGGGGCCCCGATGGGCCTCGCGCGGCTCGCCCTCGAACTCTGGGACGCGCACCTCCGATTCGACCCTTCGGATCCCGGCTGGGCGCAGCGCGACCGCTTCATTCTTTCGAACGGTCACGCGTCGATGCTGCTCTACAGCCTGCTCCACCTCTACGGTTTCGAACTCACGCTCGACGATATCCAGAGCTTTCGCACGCTCGGCTCGAAGACGCCCGGCCATCCCGAGTACGGGGATACGCCCGGTGTCGAGATGACGACGGGGCCCCTCGGTCAGGGTTTTGCGCACGGCGTCGGGATGGCACTCGCGGGACGCATGACGCGCGCGCGCTTCGGCCGCGACGGATCCGGTCCGGGTCACCATTTCGTGTACGGAATCGTGAGCGACGGCGATTTGATGGAGGGGATTTCTGCGGAGGCCGGCTCGCTCGCGGGTCACCTCGGTCTCGGAAATCTGATCTACCTCTACGACGACAACGAGATCACGATCGACGGGCCGACTTCCGTGAGCTTCAGCGAAGACGTCGCGAAGCGCTTCGAGGCGAGCCGTTGGCACGTGCAGTCCGTTGATGGGGAAGACTGGGCGGGCATCCGCAGCGCGCTCGAAGCCGCCCGATCGGAGACCGATCGCCCTTCGCTGATCATCGCCAAGACCACGATCGGCTACGGGAGCCCCAACCGGTCGGGCAAATCCAAGGCCCACGGCGAAAAGCTCGGCGCCGAGGAGCTGAAGCTCACCAAAGAGGCGGCGGATTGGCCGCTCGAGCCGACCTTCCTGGTTCCACAGGACGTGCGCGATTACGTCAAGCAGCGCAG
>JAHEEJ010000119.1 GCA_024640705.1 Deltaproteobacteria bacterium | reverse complement strand
TCAGCGATAGGCGGCGAGGGGGTCGGCGATCAGCCGCTCGCCCATCGCTCGAAGCCCGTTTCGGAGTTCGTCGCGTTCGATCGAGGTGGCCTTCTTTTTCAACACGGTGCGCAGTTCGCTGAAGTGGCGCTCTGCGAGTTCGCTGTCTCCCTGACGGCGCGCCACCTCTCCGATCAGCGAGAGCGCTCGCCAGGTGACCGGCGGATGCTCGATCTGTGTTGCAATCGCGAGTGCTTCCCGAAGCGAGCGCTCGGCTTCTTCGCGGCGATCCATGAAGACGAGGATGCGGCCGCGCAGCTCTAGTGCGCGGGCCTCGAGCTTTCGCGCAGTTCGCTCGCGTGCGCCCGCGATCTCGGCGTCGGCGCGATCGAGCGCGCGCTCCGCATCGCCGCGCGCGAGATCGACGCGCGCCAAGCCGTCCAGGAGGTGCAGCGACCAACGCCAGCGCATCCATGGATCGTCGTCCGTGTCGTGCTGCTCCTGGATCGCAGCCAGTTGTTCGGCAGCCGCGTCGATCTCTCCGAGGGCTGTGAGATTGCCGGCCAGGTTGACGGCCGCGTTTGCATAGAGTTCCGGCGCGCCCGCGACGAGGCCGAGCTTGACCATCTCACGGGCGATCTCGGTGCCCATGCGGTTGTGCTCGATGGCGTGGGAGTGGCATCCCAGCTCTGCGTAACTCCAACCGAGCGTGTTGAGCAGCCGGGCTTTCACGGCGCGATCGCCGATCCGGTCCGATAGCTCTAGAGCAGATCCGATGAGATCGAATCCCCGTCCGTACTCTCCGAATGCGACGTTTGCAATACCCAGGAACCAATGCCCGAACAGGGCTTCCCCAGGCATTCGATGATCAGCAGCGAGTGCGACTGCTCTTTGTGTGTAATCGATCGCGCGGCGATATTCCCCGCGCCATTCCGCGCGTTGGCCGAGGTGTTGAAGCAGATGCGTGAAGACCGCGGCGTCACCCGATTGCTCGGCTCTCGCGGCGGCAAGCTCGGCCTCTGAATTGTCGCCGAGTCCGCGTCCGAGCACCAGTTCGCGTTCGTCGCGAACCATATGCGAATACGCGATCGCAGCCTCTGCGCGGTTGGCGATCGCGAGTTCACGCGCTTGGCTCTCGAGATCGTGCGATTTCTCGTAGTCATGATTCCAGAGGTAGCTGAATGCAGATCGCGCGAGCATCAGTGCGCGCTCTGATGGCTGCTCGGCTGACGCCGCGGCCTGTCGAAACGCTTCCGCGGAGGCTTTGAACTCGCTCAGGTGCCAACGGCTCACAGCGAGGCGTTGCGCGAGTGCGTGTCGTCGCTGCTGGGATACGTCATCGCCGAGCCGTTCCGCGATCGCGATCGCCGATCGACAGTGGTCGGCTGCGGCGCGATTGGCATAAGCGGCCTGCGATTTTTCGGACGCGAGTTCGTGATAGCGAAACGCTCGCTCCCAGTCTTCGGCCGCACTGAAGTGATGCGCCAGCGCTTCGTAGTGCTCCTGGATCCGATCCGGGTACAACTCTTCGATCGCGGTTCCGACGATCTGGTGCAGCGTCTTGCGGCGCTGGAGGAGCACGCTCTCGTACGCCACGTCGTGCGTGAGCGCGTGTTTGAACATGTAGGCGAGTTCGGGGTGAGAGGCCTTCTCGTAGATCAATTCGAGCGCCCGGAGTTCACCCACGATCTCGCTGATATGATCGCCCGCCTCGGTGATGCGTCCTAGCAAGCGAAGCGCAAATTCGCGGCCAATCACCGAAGCGATCTGGATGGCGTGCTTGGGCCCCTCCGGCAGGCGATCGAGGCGCGCCATCAGGACGTCTTGAATCCGGTCCGGGACGTTGATCCCTGCGAGGTCTCGCGCGAGGTAGGGCACGCCCGCCTCGACACCGACGATCTCCTCTTCGAGTAGGGACCGAATCACCTCTTCGATGAAGAGCGGATTGCCTTCCGCCTTGTCTGCAATCAGCTGTTGCAGTCCGGTCGGTAGCTCTTCGGCTTCGAGCACCGCCTGCACCATTTGGCGCGTGGCCTGCTGGGAGAGCGCCTGGAGTGGGATGCGGACGTGGAAACTGCGATCGCCAAATGGATGTTCGTAACCGGGCCGATGGGTGAAGACGAGAAGTACCGGAGCGGCCGGGATGGAGTCGGCGAGAAAACCGAGAAACTCCTCCGACGCGGCGTCGATCCAGTGCAAATCCTCGATCACGAGAACCAATGGCTGCTGCTGTGCCTCGCGGAGAAATCGCGCTTGGAGTGCGCGGCAGCACTCGCTGCGGCGGGTCATTGCATCGAGTGCGTCGACGCCGTCATCTCCACTGGGCAGCGAAAGCAGGTGGCGCATGAACGGGAGCGTCCATTCCAGATCGCCACCGGCATCGAGTTCCTGGTCCTCCAGTTTTTTCGAAATTGCTGCGTCGTCGTCTTGGTCGTCGATTCCCGCGCGGCGGCGAATCCCGTCGATGACCGCGTAAAATGGCGTGGTGTGGGCGAACGACGCACACCTTCCTTCGAACCAACTGTGCGGTACGTCGGCCAATTTGCGGCGAAATTCGTAGAGCATGCGCGATTTTCCGAGCCCCGCTTCGCCGACCAGAAACGCGAGCTGCCCACGCCCAGCGCGGGCAGATTCGAATGCCGCGAGCAGCGCGGCACTCTCTGCATCGCGGCCGACAAAAGCGGTGAACCCGGATTCTCTGAGAACGTCGATCCGTCCACTGGCTGTCCTCTTGGCCAGCACTTCGAAGGCCTGGATCGCGGCCCCTTTGCCTTTGACGGATGTCGGTTCGAGTGCGCGAAAATCGAAATAGCCTTCTCCCAGGCGTCGGGTCGATTCGGATACCACCACACCGCCCGGTGCTGCGAGTTGTTCGAGGCGCGCTGCGAGATTCGTGGTATCGCCGACCGCCGTGTAGTCCATGCGGAGGTCGTCTCCGATCTTGCCCACGACGACGGGACCCGTGTTGATTCCGATGCGCATTTCGAAGCTGCGTCCGTGTGTGCTGCGGACCTCGGCGTCGATGGCTTCGAGTTCACGGTGGATCCCGAGCGCCGCGATCACTGCTTTGCGAGGCGCGTCTTCGAGCGCGAGTGGTGCTCCGAACAGGGCCATCACGCCATCGCCCGTGAATTGATTCACCGTCCCCTCGTAGCGGTGCACCTGGGCGAGGATGCACTGAAACGCGCGATCCATCAGAGCGTGCATGTTCTCTGGGCCGAGCTGCGCGGCCAGTTCCGTCGAATCGGCGAGATCCGCAAAGAGCACAGTGACGTGCTTGCGCTCACCCTCGAGTGCCGCCTTTTGGCGCAGGATTCTTTCGGCCAGGTGCTTGGGCGTGTAGTCGCGGGGCGCGGGCGCGTCCTGTGCGGTCGGTTCCGCGAGCGGGGTGCCGCAGTGGTTGCAAAATCGAGACGCCGGGGGATTGGGTTGCGAGCAGCTGCTGCAGCTGATTTCGAGCGCAGCTCCGCAGCGGTTGCAGAACCGGGCGGCATCGGGATTCAGATGTTCACAAGACGTGCAGTTCATCAAGGGTTTGGGAAAGAGGCTAGCGTGACACCGCAAAAAACGCCGCCGGCCCGCCGCCGCTTGTTGTAGCCGACGCTTCTGTCGTTTCGGCTCGATCTCGGCCGCAAAAGCGCGATCGGAGGCCCTTGACGTGACGCCCCGATCCGGATGACGATACCCGCCCTTATTGGAGGATGCCTTGACGGAATTTCGCCTCGCATGGGTGTACTTTGCCATTGCCATCGTGCTGGCCTCGGCTGCGAATGCGGCCGACACGGAGAAGGCTGAAGATCGGAAGCGGATCCGGGATCTCGGGATCACGATCGGCACCCTCGCTCCGGGGCCGCTCAATGCCATTACGGACGTCGATGGCGTCCTCGTCGGCCATGTCACGCTCAACCGCGGCGAGGGAAGGCTCGAGCCCGGCAAAGGGCCGGTGCGAACCGGCGTCACGGCCATCCTCCCGCACGGCGGCGATCTCTGGCGCGAGAAGGTTCCCGCCGCGACCTATGTGCTCAACGGTACGGGAGAGATGACCGGGAGCATCTGGATCGAGACCCAGGGTGCGCTCGAGGTGCCGATCCTGTTGACGAACACGATGAACGTCGGTCGCGTGATGGACGGCGTCGTGGCGTACATGCTGAAGCGTTATCCAGACATCGGCATCAGGGACGACGTGGTCGCGCCGACCGTCGCCGAGTGCGACGACTCGACGCTGAACGATGCGCGGGGAATCCACGTTTCGATCGAGGACACGGTGCGTGCGATCGAAAGCGCGAAGGGGGGCGCTGTGGCGGAGGGCGCCGTCGGCGCCGGCACGGGCATGATGGCCTTCGGTTTCAAGGGTGGAATCGGAACCGCGTCGCGCGTTCTGCCGGCAGAGGCCGGCGGTTACACGGTGGGCGCGCTCGTCAACGCCAACATGGATAGCCGGAAGAATCTCCGGGTCGACGGGGTTCCCGTCGGGCGCGAGATCCGCTCGGACCAGCCGACCCGAGGCCAGGACGGGTCGATCGTGATCGTGATCGCCACGGACGCGCCACTCGATCACCTCAAGCTCAAGCGCCTCGCCTCGAAGGCGTCGCTCGGACTCGCGCGCACCGGAGCGATGTCTCATCACGGCAGCGGAGACCTCTTTCTCGCATTTTCGACCGCGAACCGGGTGCCCCACTACCCGAAGCAGCGCACCTACACGATGCGCGTCGTCGCCGACACCCATCTCGATCCGATCTTCGAAGCCGCCCAGGATGCAACCGAAGAGGCGATCCTCAACGCCTTGACGATGGCGACGACCACCGTGGGGCGCGACGGCAACACCGCCCACGCGATTCCGCTCGATCAACTCGTGGCGATCATGAAAAAGTACGACCGGTTGGAATGAGCGCGTGGCTTTGCGCGCGCTCCGTGCCGCCCAGCGTTCGCCAACAGGGAGCCCAACCCGGGCTTCTCGGCTCGCAGTCGTCGTTTCCCCACATCGGAAGCTGTACAGATTGTGTACCCACTTTCTTCTATTGACTGAATTCGTTACATAGAGCGTCCACCTGAACCCGAGCGAGGATTTGAATTCTTGATCGAAGTCACCCGTCACGACATCGTGATCGTCGGAGGAGGAGCCGCGGGCTTGCGCGCCGCAATCGCTGCGTGCGAGATCGATCCCGGCGCCTCGATTGCGCTCGTCTCGAAGGTCTATCCGATGCGCAGCCACACCGTTTCGGCGGAGGGCGGTGCCGCGGCGGTCGCGCGCGAAGACGACAACTTCGAGATGCACGGTTACGACACCGTCAAGGGGTCCGACTTCCTCGGCGATCAGGACGTCATCCAGTACTTCGTCGAGCAGGCGCCGCGGGAGTTGACGCTGCTCGAACACTGGGGCTGCCCGTGGAGCCGCAACGAGGACGGGACCGTTGCAACGCGCGCGTTTGGCGGCATGTCGACCAAGCGAACCTGGTACGCGACCGACAAGGTCGGCTTTCACATGCTCCACGCGCTGTTCCAGCACTCGCTGCGCTTCGACAACATCGTGCGTTACGACGAGCATTTCGCGACCAAACTCCTGGTCGATGGAGGTGTGGTGCGCGGTGTAGCGGCGCTCGACGTTCGCACCGGAGTCGTCCGGGTGGTGCTGGGCCGAGCGGTGATCATGGCGACCGGTGGTGCCGGCAAGATCTTTCCCTTCACCACCAATGGCAACATCAAGACCGGCGACGGCATGGCGTTGGCCTATCGCGCCGGGGTTGCGCTCAAGGACATGGAGTTCATCCAGTACCACCCGACGGGCTTGCCCGGAACGGGCATCCTGATCACCGAGGCGACCCGCGGCGAGGGCGGCTACGTGATCAATTCAGAGGGTGAGCGCTTCCTGGCGACCCGCGATTATGGGGTGGGCACCAAGGCCGAACTCGGGCCGCGAGACATGATTTCGCGCGCGATCATTCAAGAGATCGAGGCGGGCCGCGGGATCTCGGGCCCCTACGGCGAGTACGTTTACCTCGACCTCCGCCACCTCGGAGAAGCGAAAATCGTCGCGCGCCTGCCGATGGTGCGCGAGATTTCAAAGATCTACATCGGCGTCGACCCCGTCTACGAGCCAATTCCGATTCGCCCGGTGGTCCACTACATGATGGGCGGCATCGATACCGACATCACCGCGGCGACCTCGCTGCCGGGCCTGTATGCGGCGGGCGAGGTCGCGTCGGCTTCACTCAATGGTTCGAATCGGCTGGGTTCGAATTCGCTCACGGAATGCCTCGTCTTCGGCGCTTCGGCGGGACGCAATGCGATGGCCTTTGCGGAGGGCTCGAGCGAAGGGTCCGAGGACGCGCTGCGGCGTGAGGGTGAGGAAGAGGCCGCGCGGATCGTGGCGCTGCGCGGCAAGCAGAAGGGCGGCGAGAAGCTGTCGCGGATTCGTTCGGATCTACACAAGACGATGGAATCGGGCTGTGGCGTCTACCGCACCCAGGAGGCGATGAACGAAACCGCGCGCACCGTCGCGCAACTCAGGGGTCGCTACGCGGACATTGCGCTCGAAGACTCGAGCACGGTGTTCAATACCGAACTCATCGCGGCGCTCGAGATGGGCAACATGCTCGACGTCGCAGAGGCCGTCGCCAACTCGGCCGCTTCGCGGAACGAATCCCGCGGCGCCCACACCCGTCGCGATGTGCCGAACCGCGACGACCAGAACTTCCTCTACCACACCCTCTGCTATTTCGATCCAGCCGGACCCCGGCTCGGCAAGAAGGATGTGACATTGGGCCATTGGGAACCCGAGGAGCGCAAGTACTAGATGAGCGACGGTCAACAGAAGAAGACTTTCGTGATCACCCGTTTCGATCCGGACCGGGATGATGCGCCGCGCAAGCAGGCCTACGAGATCCCCGTCCATCCGGATTGGAAGGTTCTCGACGCGCTCAACTTCATCAAGGACGAGATCGACGCCACACTTTCGCATCGCTGGTCGTGCCGGATGGCGGTCTGCGGCAGCTGCGGGATGATGGTCGACGGAGAACCCCGCCTGACCTGCAAGGAGGCGCTCAGCCAGTACGGCGATACGGTCGACGTGGCGCCGCTCGCGAACTTCCCGGTGGTGCGCGATCTCGTGATCGAAGCCGACGGTTTCATGGAGAAGCTGACCCACGTCAAGCCGTGGATCATCCGCGCGAAGGAACTCGCGGTCGAAGAGGGCCCGATGCGCCAGTCGCCGGCCGAACTCGAGGAGTTCAAGCAGTTCAGCATGTGCATCAACTGCATGCTCTGCTACTCGGCGTGCCCGGTCGTCGCCAACGAGCCGGAATTCATCGGGCCCGCGGCGATCGCGTTGGGGCACCGCTACAGCCTCGACTCGCGAGACGAGGGCGCCGCCGATCGAAATGAGATTTTTCGCGGCGAGGGAACCGTCTTTTCCTGTTCGTTCGCGAACGAGTGCAGTGAGGTGTGCCCCAAGCACGTCGACCCGGCTGCGGCCGTCAACCAGGCAAAACTCAACGCCGTGATCGATTGGGCGACGAGCCTCGTCTTGCCGAGGGGAGGGGACAAGTAGATGGCCCGAAACGCGCACCCGCATGCGATGGCGCCTTCGAAGCCGGGCCGCACGCGCACCGCGCCGCCCCAGCTTCCGGACCGTTTTCCGTTTGGCGGCCGCTATCTCGCCTACACACTTTTCGATCTGACGGGGATCCTCTACCTGCTGCTCGGCTTCCTGGTGCTCTGCACGGTCTGGTCACTCGGTTCCGGTGAAGCCGTCTGGAACGGCGCGCTCGAGCGCCATCGCAACATCCTCTACATCGGCTTTCACGCGATTGCGTTGGTTGGGTTGATCTTCGTCGGGATCCGGTTCTTCGGGTTCTTTCCGAAGGCGCAACCGCCCCGCGTCGGACCCGTGAAGCCGCCGCCGAAGGGCGTGATCCTCGTGGGGCTGTACGCGCTGTGGATCGGGGTGACGGTTTGCCTGTCCATCGTGCTCGCGGGCGGAGTCTTCTGATGAAGCATCCCCTCTTGAAACTCGAACCGCTGATCTGGTTGCTCTTCGGCCAGGGCATCCTGCTCGGAACCGTATTGCTGACGCCCTGGGTGCTCGTGGTGGGTCTGGCGATTCCGCTCGGCATCGTTCCCGCGGACGCGCTGTCGTACGAGCGCGCGACCCTGCTGGCCTCACACATCGTCGGGCGGTTGGTCTTGCTCGGCCTGATCGTCTTGCCGCTCTGGAAGGGCGCGCACCACATGCGCCATACCTTCATCGACTTCGGTGGCGCCGAGCGCGATGCGTGGGTGGCACCGCTGCTCTATCTGCTCGCGACTGTCGGCAGCGTACTCGCCGTGGTGGCGGTGATTCGAATCTGATCGCTCGGATCCGGGTTCGGCGCGCCTACCAGACGCTTCCGAGCGCGACCCGGATGGCTTCGCCGCTGATGCCGCTCGACTCCTCCGACGCGAAGAACGCGATCATCTCGGCCACCTCCTGCGGTGTGGCGACACGGCCCGGTGGATACATGGCCGCCCGGTCCTTCCACACCTGCTCCGGAGTGGTGCCGCGCTCTTCTGCTTCTGCGCGCGCCGAGCGCTCGGCCATTTCGGTTCGCACCCAGCCGGGCAGTACGGCGTTCGAGGTGATGCCGTACTTGCCCGCGTCCTGTGCGACCGATCGCATCAATCCGATCAATCCGTGTTTGGCGGCCGAATAGGCGCTCCCCGCGTATTCGGCGACCAGGCCGGCCGTCGAACTCGTGTAGACGAGGCGCCCGTATTGGCGTTCGACCATCCCGCGCACCACCAACCGCGAGAGGTGAAAGGGGCCGTCGAGGTTGATCTGGATCGTTTCGGTCCAGACCTTCGGATCCTGCTCCCAGATCACCCGTTCGTGGGCCGAGCCGATCCCGTGATTGCAGACGAGGATGTCGATCGGCCCCAGGCGGCGCTCGGCTTCCGCGACCGCGAGTGCGCAGCCTTCGGGCGTGCCGAGATCGGCGACCGCATACTCGAGGCCGAGCGCGGCCAACTCCTGCTCGCTGCGTGAGATGCCCATCACCTTGGCGCCGCGCGCTGCCAGCAACTCCGCGGTCGCTCTGCCGATGCCACGGCCCGCGCCCGTGACGAGCGCGACCCGACCTTCAACTCCCGCCATATTCCGATCTCCCTCAGTCGGTCGAAGTCCAACGCTTCATCCCGCGATGACGCGCATCGCCGGAGAGCGCCAATGCAGCAGCATATTCGTCTCGCGAGCACGGATCGACGATCCGGCGCAAGTCTACTTTACTGGCGAGCACTCGAACTCGCGAATTCGGGTCTGGATCTCGTCGCGGAGTTCGTCTGCGACGAACGGGCTTCCGAGGCGAATCTTGCGCAGGGCCTCGAGGGTCTCGTCGCAGCGCCCCATCGCGCCCCAGGCCTGCTCGGCGAAGGACCAGATCGGATTCCAGCGGCGTGGATAGACATCGAGGGCTGTTTCGATCCAGCGGTTCACCGCGTCGGCATCCCCTCGCAACGAAGCGACGAACATGAGTTCTCCGTAGACGAACAGTTGCATCGGATCCATGCGTTGCGCGGCGAGCAGCGCGATGTCCGCCTTTTCGAGATCGCCGCGCCGGCGCAAGCGGAATCCGCGGCTGAGGTTCAGATCGACACCGTCTGGGAGGAATTGGGATGGAGGTGCGGGCCTGGTTTGCTTCGGCCCGGCAGGCGGGAAGAGCAGCGCGCTTCGCGGATCGATGTAGGCCACGCGCCACGCCGGTCGCCCGTTGCGAAGGGCGGCGGCGATGCGCGAATGGGTCGGGACGAGGGCGGCGTCGACTCCGTAGGCGTCGAACTTCTCCCGCCAGTGCGCCTCGGCATCCATCATGCTGAAGTAATCGGCCGCGAAATCGTCGTCGTAGAGTGTGCTCGCGCGACTGTCGATGAAGACGGGAATGCCCGGGGCCTGGA